>JBGCFK010000005.1:0-20288 GCA_045106875.1 Paracoccaceae bacterium
GTTCTTGCGGCGGCGGCAAAGAACCTGCACGCAGCGCTCGACCTCGGACGAACGGCCGATCAGAGGATCGACCTTACCTTGCCGGGCCTTTGCGTTGAGATCGACACAAAATTTAGCGAGCGAGGTTTCGTCGCCATTTTCCTCGGAAGAAGATGCCTCGTCAGCCATTTCTTCATCATCCGACCCACGAACCGGACGGCGTTCGCCAAAGGCGGGATCCTTCGCGACCCCATGACTGAGATAGTTGACCGCATCATAGCGGGTCATGTCCTGTTCTTGCAGGAAGAAGGCTGCGTGGCTTTCACGTTCGTTGAAGATTGCCACCAGTACGTTCGCCCCGGTGACATCCGAGCGTGACGAAGACTGCACATGGATCGCGGCGCGTTGGATGACGCGCTGGAAGCCTGTTGATGGCGCAGCCTCAGACCCTTCAACATCGAATACCAGTGTCTCCAGCTCGGTGTCGATGAACTTGGTCAGAGTCTTACGCAGCTCGGCCAAATCCACCGAACACGCGCGCATCACGCGTGCAGCGTCCGGCTCGTCGATCAGCGCAAGCAGAAGATGCTCCAACGTTGCCAGCTCGTGCCGGCGCGCATTGGCGAATCCGATCGCCCGATGGATGGCATCTTCTAGTGAACTCGTAAGAGATGGCATCTGCTTCTCCTTAAGTGCAGTCATCTGCGACCACTGGACGGCAGCATGACTGCATTCACCCCGGTCCCGCAAGAGTTACAGAACCACATATTGGTTATTTTGGGGTTGTCTCGCGGCGTATCAAGGTGAACCATGAGTTCACGATTTTAGTTAAAGGCCAAACTTACTCTTTTTCCATCGTGCATTGCAGAGGATGTTGGTTAGCGCGGGCGCAGTCCATGACCTGCGTCACTTTGGTCTCGGCGACCTCGAATGGATACACCCCGACCACCGCCATACCTTTGGTATGTACGGTCAGCATGATGTCGACGGCCCGACCATGGTCGATGTTGAAAAATCGCTCCAATACGTAAACGACAAACTCCATTGGGGTGTAATCATCGTTCAGAACCAGCACCTTGTAGAGTGAAGGGCGTTTTGTCTTGGGTTTGGCCTTTACGACAACGCCCACATCTCCATCTGTGCCGCCATCGTCATCCATATCTGCGGCCAAGGTGGGGATTGCGCGGGAGAGTGGTGTCATTGTCTGGTCCAGGTTACGGATTGCCGGGATAATCTTATCTGCCCGAGCCTTCACGCTCGGGGGTGAATATAATGGCTTCCCACAAATAGAAAAGGGGGCCAGCGGCCCCCTCCCGATATTCAGCAATCGTCAACGTGATCAGGCGGAGTATTCCTTGACCATCTCGCTCGCCTTCGAGAAGCGCGCGTTAAGTGGCTCGAACGCCTGTTTGGCTGCCGAAGCATAGATATCGTTCAGCTTCGTTGCCTCGGCGACGTACGACTCGAAAGTCGTTTTGGCAAATTCGGTCTGCTTTTCGAAAAACTCGCTGACTGACTTGGACGAGGTCAGCTCCTTGGCGGCGGCCATGCTGTCCTGGTAGGATTTTTTCGAGAACGCGATCATTTCAGCGTTCATCTCTTCTGTGGCCTTCGCCATAACTTTGCCCGACTCAACCAAGGCTTCCATGTTTTGCTGGCTGAACTGGGTAGCTTCCTCGACACCCTTGGTCATTTTCTCGACACCTTCTTCAACCGATTTTTTGGCTTCGGCGGTGAACTCTTCGACTTGTTTGGTGGTCGCTTTTGTCATTTTTTGTTCTCCTCTCGGTAGGGCGTTGTGGCGGCTGCTCCGACACCTGCGCGCCGCATTAATTTGATGGCCAATACGTACTATTCATGCTGCACTGCGTCAAGACATATTTTGTGCAGTGCACAATCGCCTGATGGGCGAGTGTTTTGTTCTGCAAAACTTAGTGATTCTCAAAGCCGCAACAGTGTGTTAACCTCATCTCCACACGGCAGTGCCATGGTGAGCGGACAAAGAGCCGCCTCCCGGCAAGATAGCAGGCAAGGGGCAGCGAGCTATGAGCTTCGCGCATGAACGATTCCGGCGTCTTTTCCGACGTTTCCTTACGGCAGTTCTTCTGTCACTTATTGGTCTGCAGGCAGGCGAGGCAGTGGCTGCACCAAAGGCGTCGCTGGTAATGGACCTGCGTAATGGCAAGGTGCTTCAATCCCGCAGTGCGGATCGCAAGCTTCATCCGGCCTCGCTGACGAAGATGATGACGCTGTACGTTACTTTCAAAGCGATCAGGGACGGGCGGCTCAGGCTTGACCAAAAGGTGCGTGTGTCGCGTCACGCAGCGCGCCAACCAGCTTCGAAGCTGTATCTTAAGTCTGGGCGAAGGGTGACCGTGCGCAGTCTTATCCGCGCAACCGCGATTAAATCTGCCAATGATGCGGCCATGGTGCTGGCCGAGGCTGTTGGTGGGTCGCAAAGTGGTTTCGCCCGCATGATGACTCGGGAGGCAAAGCGGCTGGGTATGAAGAACTCCGTCTTCAAGAACCCGCATGGGCTTACGCAGCGAGGTCACTACTCGACCGCGCGGGACATGGCGCTGTTGGGGCGGCATCTGTTTTTTGATTTTCCGCAATACTACAACATTTTCAAGCGTCGCACCGACTATGCGGCTGGCAAGCGGATCTGGAATACAAACCGACTGCTCAGCACCTATTCGGGTGCCGATGGGATAAAGACGGGGTACACGCGGGCTGCTGGTTACAATTTGGTGGCAACGGCTCATCGAGGCAAAAAGCGTGTGTTGGCTGTGCAGTTTGGCGCGAGTTCTTCTGGCGATCGTGCTCGCCGTGTCGCACGGCTTCTGGATATTGGCTTTTCACGCGCAAAGAATAACGTAAAAAAGATCAAGCCGCGTAAAGCAGCGCCTGCCAAATCCGGCGGCAAGCGGAAGTCTGGGTTGGTTGCCGCAGCGCCTCTGCCACGTGTGCGTCCGGGCTCTAAGCGTGTAACCGGTTTGGCTGTGGTGACCGAGGCTCTTTCGCCCCGGACTGCTCAAGCTGCGCTTCCAACGGGTAGGCTGTCGCGGACAGCGCGTGCTCCTATGCGTGCAGAGCTACCCAGAAGCAAGCCCGGAAGCAAGATTGTTGCTACTGCCAAGCTTGTAGACACACCCAAGCCGCGGCGGCTTGAGGCTGCAGGGCTTTCTGTGCCGCTACCCAAACCTCGCCCGCTGCGTTTGGCCAAGGATGGCCAACTTTCCTGGGCCGCTGAACTGGGGCCGTACCAAACCGAGTCGGATGCCCTCGTGCAATTGGCGGAGCTTGGACTGGTTGGCGTCGACACCGACGCCGAGATCAACCGGTCTGTATTCGGACGGAACACTGCAAGCTATGTGATCCGGCTGCCACAATCATCGGAAGTGGATGCTGTGGTGGTGTGCTCTTCGTTCGGGCAGCTGTCGCGCCCGTGCCGCGTCAGTGCTTACGAACCCAGCTCCCAATAGCAGGTGGACTTCTATCCGGGGCGATCAGCTCCGACCGATCGAACTGTAGGAAAACCCAGCCGCCCGAGCGTCTTCGGGCACGTAGACATTCCGGAGGTCGACCAGAACGTCGCCCTTCATCTGCTGGAAAAGCCGTTTGAGATTGAGCGCGCGGAACTCGTTCCATTCTGTCATCAAGACTAGAACATCCGCACCGTTTGCTGCGGCATAGGGCTCATCAATCCATTCAGCCTGCCCAAGCAGCGCTTCACCCTCTTTCTGGCCTTGCGGATCACAAAGCACCATCTTGGCGCCCGCGTCGCGCAGGGCCGGAACAACATAGAGTGCAGGCGCTTCGCGCATGTCATCGGTGTTGGGCTTGAATGTAACGCCAAACATGACGACCCGCTTCCCGTCGACCGAGCCGCCGGCCGCAGCAATCACACGATCCGTCATATTACGGCGCCGCTCGTCGTTGACGCGCAGCACGGTCTCGACGATCTGCAACGGGCTGTCATTGTCCTTGGCCGTCTGGACCAGCGCCTCGGTGTCCTTGGGAAAGCAAGACCCACCATAACCGGGCCCAGGATGCAGGAACTTTGATCCGATTCGGTTATCGAGCCCAATCCCCTTGGCCACGTTCTGAACGTCCGCGCCCGTTTTCTCGCAGAGATCCGCGATCTCGTTGATGAAAGTGATCTTGGTCGCAAGGAACGCATTGGCCGCGTACTTGATCATCTCGGCAGATTCGAGACCTGTGACAATAATGGGCGTCTCGCGAATATAGAGTGGTCGGTAGATATCGCGCATTACGGCCTCGGCGCGAGGGGTCTCTGCGCCAACGACAACGCGGTCAGGACGCATGAAATCCTCGATCGCAGCGCCTTCGCGCAGGAATTCCGGATTTGACGCAATGTCGAAATCTGCCTGAGGCGCGGTCTCACGAATTTTCTGTTCCACCCGCCGGTTGGTGCCGACAGGCACGGTCGATTTGGTCACGACCACGGTGTATTGCGATATCAGCCCAGCAAGTTCTTCTGCTGCGGCGAACACGTAAGTCAGATCCGCATGCCCACCGCCGCGCCGGGTGGGAGTGCCAACCCCAATAAAGACTGCCTCGGCACCCTGCATCGCGTCTGCCAGTTCTGTGGTAAACCGCAGTCGCCCTGCAGCCACGTTCTTGGCCAGCAACACATCCAGCCCAGGTTCGAAGATTGGAACCTCGCCATTCTGCAATTGGGCGATTTTGTCCGCATTCTTGTCGACACAGATCACGTCATGGCCGAAATCCGAGAAGCACACTCCGGATACGAGCCCGACATACCCGGTTCCGATCATCGCGATACGCATAGAGTTACCCTTTCGAAGCCCTTACACCGCCCCTGTGTCCGGGAGTTGGAGCGCTTTTACCATATCGCGCAATTCCTGACGTGCTGCAACATGGCTGATCGTGAGCGTGATCAGGCCGCCTTGTTTCAGATCCAACAAGGTCAGACCGTTCAGAAACAATTCCCTGAAGATCACGCGTTCCGAAAAGCCCGGGATAACGCGAAACCCGATTCGCTGGGACAGTTCCACCAAGGCCCCGCCGACCTTGCGTTTGTTGCGGCTTTCGAGAGTCGACATGCGATTGCGCAAGACAACCCAGTCTGTCGGCTTCTTGTGCGCTGCTGCGCGGGCCTGGCGGGCGGACCACACCATCTCGGCATAGACTGACGGCCCCAGGATCTTACCCGTGCCAGGGTCAATGCGCCCCAACAGATCGAAGTCGATCAGGCTGTCATTCATTGGCGTCACCAGCGTGTCTGCCATGGCATGTGCGGCCTCGGACAAGGGCGTCGCTGCGCCCGGCGTGTCGATGATCACGTAGCGGCAGGTCCGCGCAAGGTGGCGCACGGCAAGGCCAAGGTTCTCCCTGTCTTCCATGGCTGCCTTGGCCCGCAAGGGCGCGTTTGATGGCTCCAGTCCCGCAAGCTCCGGCATCAGCAATCGCGCGCCCGCACGCTCGGAGTGCGCTGCACGGTTGTCGAGATAGCGAAAGAAGGTTTGTTGCCGACTGTCCAGGTCGATGGCGCCAACACGGTGGCCCTGCCGCGCCAGCGCAACGAAGAGATGCATGGACGTGGTGGATTTGCCCGATCCACCTTTTTCATTGCCGAGCACGATCACATGCGGATCGTTCACAGGCTGGGAATGTGCTGGCGTGTTGGCCACCCTAGCTGGTCCCCATCAGATTATACGGACAAAAAAGCGCGCCACGGGGGCGCGCCAATCTCAAGCCACAAGGTGGCGTGCTTCAGAAGCCGAAGCCGTCGAACTTCTTCTTGAACTTCGACACACGGCCGCCGGTGTCCAAAAGCTTGGCGCCGCCGCCGGTCCACGCAGGGTGCGCGCTGGGATCAATGTCCAGCGTCAGCGTTTCGCCTTCCTTGCCCCAGGTCGAGCGCATGCGCACGATCGAGCCATCCGTCATCTTGACGTCGATCTCGTGGTAGTCCGGATGGATTTCCGCCTTCATTATCTCGCTCCGTCGCGCAATCTGCGCATTAGAATAACGTGCCGAGACGACCTCGTCGCCCAGAGACCGCGTGCTATAAGGGAATCACCGTGCGAGGGCAAGCCCCTGAACGGGCGGAAACAGCGCCTGTATCATCGGCTCTTGCCTCGATTTGCCGGACAGGGCAGAGAGCCGCTATGGAAGCACCTCTGAAACTCGTGATCTTCGACGTTGATGGTACGCTGGTAGACAGCCAGGCCGCCATTCTGGGTTCTATGCGCCACGCGTTTGAAAGTACCGGCAGACCCGTTCCGAAACGCGAGGAGACGTTGGGAATTGTTGGCCTGTCGCTTCCCGAGGCGATGGCCGTGTTGGTGCCCGAAGGCACACGCGCCGATCATCTTCACCTTGCAGAACAGTACAAGGCGGCGCCGGCAGAATACCGCGAAGCTGGCAAAGCTGTCAGCGAGGGCTCTCTTTATGATGGGGTGAGATCCGTAATCGAAGGGTTGGACGGGGATGGCTATCTGATATCCGCGGCAACGGGCAAGTCTCGGCGGGGCCTTGACAGGTTTCTAGCGGCACACGGGTTTGGCATGTTCTTTGGAACGCAGACAGCCGATGACGCACCCTCCAAACCGCATCCTCAAATGATTCAGCAATGCCTTGCCGCAAATGGCGTACGCCCGGAGCATGCGGTGATCATTGGTGATACCGAATATGATATGACCATGGGGCGTGCCGCTGGGGTGCGTGCTTTGGGCGTTGCCTGGGGATATCACGGGCCTGACCGAGTCGAACGTGGCGGTGCCGAGGCAATCGCAGGGCACCCGTCGGAATTACTCTCTCTTGTCGCTGAACTTATCGGAGAACCATGAAGCGCTTCTGGAAACAGGCGATTGTTGAGGAAGGCGGCGATGGTTGGTCGGTCCTTCTTGACGGCCGCCCGGTACGCACGCCCGCGCGGAACGCTGTTACCGTTCCGGTTCAGACCATCGCCGAAGAGATAGCGACCGAGTGGGATGCACAAGGCGAGGATGTTGATCCGCGCTCGATGCCTATGACCCGTATGGCCGCGACATGTCTGGACCGCGTTGCGCCGGAGATGGCTGCGGTTGCCGAAATGATAGCAGCTTATGGCGAGACGGACCTGCTGTGCTATCGGGCGGATGCGCCTGCTGAGTTGGTGGAGCGGCAGGTGACCGGTTGGAATCCAGTTCTGGACTGGGCATCGGACTGTTATGGCGCACGTTTGAATACGGGGGCAGGGGTAATGCACATCCCTCAGCCGCCCAGTGCAGTCAGTGCGCTGCGCAATGCTGTTCTGACCGAACGGGCGTGGTCCCTTACCGCCCTATCCGAGTTGACAACGATCTCGGGGTCCTTGGTGCTTGGGCTCGCCGTGCGCCATGGCTGGCTTGGCGCCGAGAAAGGCTGGTCGCTTTCGCGTATCGACGAAGACTGGAATATCGAGCTTTGGGGCGACGACCAAGAACTTGCTCAACTCACCGCCAAGCGTCAGGCCGACTTCATGCTGGCCGCGCGGACAGTGATGTTACTTGAGCAGTGCCAAGGTGATGGGCGGAACGCATGAGGCATGCGTTTTGTGCTGCTTCAGTTCGATGCACAGCCTGTTCATTCGTATAGCTTTTGGTCCGTCAGTTAGGCCGTAGTGCCCCAAGCGATACGCGCCCAAGCGCGCTCATGGAAATAATAGAGCACCAGTTTCGTGATCACTTCTAGCCCACCGATCGAGATTGCGGTGCCGATATTGCCCGTAAACAGCCAGGCCAGAAGCATCGTGTCGGCACTGGCGGCAACGCGCCAAGTTGCTGTCTTGACGCCGGATCTTCGCGCAGAGGTCTTCCACGCACCACTTTCGTCACGGAACATTCCCCAACGCAGTCTCGCCCAACCGCGCTCGTGCAGGTAATATAGCACCATCTTGGTGGCTACTTCGGTGACCGCAATGAAGGTGGCTGTCTTGGCATTGTCGGCGTGGGACCCCTCGTTCATTCCGAGCAAAGGGGCTAGAAACGTCAAGATCACAAATGACAGGAGCAATGTGTCGAGCGTGCCGACCACGCGCCATGAGACTGCTTTGGCGAGCGACCGCTTCGGACTGACATCCGGCAGCTTGTCTTCCGGCAAGACCGATTCCGGTCCGAAATATGGATGTGCCGGGCTCTCCCGCATGTTCAGGTGTCCTCTGCAGATGATCCTGAGTATGGTCCGTGCCTGCGCAAATTTCAAAGTTTATGCACACTTACCTTCACATGCCATTCAACTAGGGGTGCGTTTGATGTGGGGCTGGCGAACCCAATCGTCTGCTTTGGGAGAACAACGACGCCGGAACAGATCGTTCGTTTGTTTTTCTTGCGACAACGAGCATGCGCAGCAAAACATCGAATTGTTAAAATTGGCAAATCATGAGTTGGCTGATCTGGAAAGCATCCGCGATCAGGTCGTCGAGTTTGTCCTCAGCCGCTCGGAATTTACCCGCTAAACAGTGCCCTATGCCGGATGTGATCAATTCGCGACGAAACCTGCTTGACGGCGGGTTGCCAGAGGCGTAATCACCCTCTCCACGCCCGGTCGACGGGCGGAAGCGCGGTTGTAGCTCAGATGGTTAGAGTACCGGCCTGTCACGCCGGGGGTCGCGGGTTCGAGCCCCGTCAACCGCGCCAAATCCCTCAAATCCAGCAGAAATTAGATTGAATAAGACTGCCTGACGCAGGCCCTTGGTAAGGGGTTGTTAACTGCCGGTGGGGCATGCGACGTCGGTGCGATTGACGCGCCGCAGCACTCCCGCTAAGCACGGTTCTGCGCGTCGCAGAATGGCGAAAGCAGGGTGTCCTCATGGAAGAACTTCTCCGGGAATATCTCCCGATTCTCGTGTTTCTGGGCATTGCGATTGGCCTTGGCCTCGTTTTGATGCTGGCCGCCGCGGTGCTTGCGGTCAGGCGTCCGGATCCCGAAAAAATCTCGGCCTACGAGTGCGGCTTCAACGCCTTCGATGACGCACGGATGAAATTCGACGTACGTTTTTACCTAGTGGCCATCCTCTTCATCATCTTTGACCTCGAGATCGCTTTGCTCTTCCCTTGGGCAGTAGCCTTTGGTGGGCTCTCTGACATGGCGTTCTGGTCAATGATGGTATTTCTCGGTGTCCTGACGATCGGCTTCGCCTACGAGTGGAAGAAGGGAGCTCTGGAATGGGAGTAGCGACTGGGAATGCCACTGCAGGGGCGGATAAAGACGTGCTCGCTGCAAACCTCTCAAATGAGTTGGCGGACAAGGGTTTTCTGCTGACGACAGCGGATGATTTGATCAACTGGTCGCGCACGGGGTCCTTGTTTTGGATGACCTTTGGGCTTGCATGCTGCGCCGTCGAGATGATGCATACTTCGATGCCACGTTACGATGTGGAACGTTTCGGGTTCGCGCCACGCGCGTCGCCGCGCCAATCAGATGTGATGATTGTTGCCGGCACACTGACGAACAAGATGGCGCCCGCTCTTCGCAAAGTCTACGATCAAATGCCCGAGCCGCGCTACGTGATCTCGATGGGCTCATGTGCCAATGGCGGGGGCTACTACCACTATTCCTACAGCGTTGTACGTGGCTGTGACAGGATCGTCCCGGTCGATATTTACGTACCGGGATGTCTTCCAACAGCCGAAGCGCCGCTTTATGGAATTCTGCAACTCCAGCGCAAGATCCGGCGCACCGGTACGATCACGCGCTGAGGAGATGGAAATGGACGAGGCTCTTCACGAACTGGGCGAGATGATAGCTTTGGCGCAGCCTGAAGCAGTATTGGGTCATGATGTTGCCCACGGAGAGTTGACAATCCAAGCGAGCGTTTCGGGTTTGCGCGGTCTAGTGACCCATTTGCGTGACAATGCAGCGTGTGCCTTTACGACGATGATCGATATCACAGCCGTTGACTACCCAGCCCGGGATGACCGGTTCGATATAGTCTATCATTTTCTGTCTATGCCGCAGAACCAGAGGGTGCGTGTGCGCTTGGCTGTCGGCGAGGACGAGGTCGTTCCCTCGATCACCGATCTGCATCCATCCGCGAACTGGTTCGAACGCGAAGTGTTTGACATGTATGGTGTGATGTTTTCGGGCCATCCGGACTTGCGCCGCATTCTCACTGACTATGGATTTCGTGGGCACCCACTGCGCAAAGACTTCCCGACGACCGGCTATACCGAGGTTCGGTATGACGAAACGCAAAAGCGTGTTGTTTATGAGCCGGTCAGCCTGGTTCAAGACTACCGCCAGTTCGATTTTATGAGCCCTTGGGAGGGCGCTGAATACATCCTCCCTGGCGATGAGAAGAAGGAGGCTTGAGCCATGGCAATGGATGGCAGTGTTCCTATCTCCGGCGAGCAGAGAATCAGAAATTTCAACATAAACTTCGGGCCACAGCATCCGGCTGCGCATGGTGTTTTGCGCATGGTACTGGAGCTTGACGGAGAAATTGTAGAGCGGACTGACCCTCATATCGGATTGCTGCATCGTGGCACCGAGAAACTGATGGAAAGTCGTACTTATCTACAGAATCTGCCTTATTTCGACAGACTCGACTATGTCGCGCCAATGAATCAGGAACATGCTTGGTGCCTTGCCATCGAGAAGCTGGTGGGATGCGAGATTCCACGGCGCGGGTCGTTAATCCGAGTGCTCTATTCCGAAATCGGACGGATCCTGAACCACCTGCTGAACGTTACTACACAGGCAATGGATGTGGGCGCGCTGACACCGCCGCTCTGGGGTTTCGAAGAACGTGAAAAGCTGATGATCTTTTATGAGCGCGCCTGCGGAGCGCGGCTTCACGCTGCGTATTTTCGTCCGGGCGGCGTGCACCAGGACCTGCCGCCTCAGCTTTGCGACGATATCTGGCAGTGGACCGAGGAATTCCTGCAGGTTCTGGACGATCTTGAAGGCCTGTTGACGGACAACAGGATTTTCAAGCAGCGGAACGTCGACATTGGTATCGTCAGCTTGGATGAAGCTCAAGCTTGGGGTTTTTCCGGCGTAATGGTTCGAGGCTCCGGATGGGCTTGGGATTTGCGCCGGGCGCAACCCTATGAATGTTATAGCGAATTTGACTTTCGTATCCCCGTTGGAAAGCACGGCGACTGCTATGATCGCTATCTTTGCCGAATGGAAGAGATGCGCGAGTCTACGAAGATCATGCGCCAGGCTTTGGAGAAGTTGGACCAATGCCAAGGTGATCCGGTGATGACTATGGATGGCAAGATGGCCCCGCCAAAACGAGGTGAGATGAAGACCTCGATGGAAGCACTGATTCACCACTTCAAGCTCTATACCGAAGGCTTCAGGGTTCCCGAAGGTGAGGTCTATGTGGCAGTTGAGGCGCCAAAGGGTGAGTTTGGTGTCTATCTGGTCTCGGATGGATCGAACAAACCCTACAAAACGAAAATCCGCGCCCCCGGATACCCACACCTTGCGGCGATGGACCATCTTTGCAAGGGGCATCAGCTTGCGGACGTGTCAGCATTGCTTGGATCTCTGGATGTTGTGTTTGGGGAGATCGATCGGTGAGTCTTCGTCGTTTGCACACTGACCAGCCTGATACATTCGCGTTTACATCAGCGAACGCGGAGTGGGCGCTTAGCCAGATCTCCAAATATCCTGAAGGTCGTCAGGCGTCTGCGGTCATCCCCCTGCTTTGGCGTGGGCAGGAGCAGGAAGGTTGGGTGTCACGCCCTATGATCGAAGAAGTCGCCCGGATGCTGGGCATGGCCGAGATCCGTGTGCTTGAGGTGGCGACGTTCTACTTCATGTTCCAACTTCAACCGGTTGGTTCGGTGGCGCATATTCAGGTTTGTGGGACAACCTCATGTATGATCTGCGGGGCGGAAGATCTGATCGGCGTATGCATGACAAAGATTGCGCCCAATCCTCATCAAATTTCTGCTGACGGGAAGTTTTCATGGGAAGAGGTCGAGTGCCTGGGTGCTTGCTCGAATGCACCGATGGCTCAGATTGGAAAAGACTACTTTGAAGATCTGACTTCAGACAGCTTGTCCGCTTTGATCGATCGGATGGCGGCCGGTGAGATGCCAACGCCCGGGCCGCAGAACGGACGTTGGGCGGCTGAACCCGTTTCCGGTCTGACCAGTCTGCATGGTGAGATGGCCCATGCAGGAAATGCTTCTGTAGATATCGCAAACCAACTTGGTGACTCGATCAAACGCATAGATGGCACAGATCCAGTTCCCACTTGGGGCGGCACCAAAACATCCAAAACATCCAAAACACGCAAATCCGCCAATGCGTCAGCCGCAAAGCATTCGCGAGAACAAGTCCAGCAAGATGAAACAACGACTACCGCAGAGGATCTGGGCCGCGACGGCGATGGTGTGTTCTCGGGCGCGAAAGAAGGTGTTCGACCCGAAGCCCTCGCCGCACCGCGTGATGGGAATGCAGACGATTTGAAGTTGATCAAGGGCATTGGTCCAAAGCTCGAACAGCTCTGCAATAAACTGGGTTTCTGGCATTTTGAGCAGATTGCGCAGTGGAGTGCGGAGGAAGTTGCTTGGGTCGACTCCAACCTTGAAGGCTTCAAGGGACGCGTGACACGCGACGGTTGGCTTGCGCAGGCGAAAGTTCTCGCATCGGGCGGCGAGACCGAGTTCTCGAAGCGGCAGTAGGGGACCGATATGTTGGACGACAAAGACAGAATCTTCACAAACCTCTACGGGATGTTTGATCGTTCGCTGAAAGGCGCAATGTCGCGCGGACATTGGGATGGCACTGACAAGCTCATTCGGCGCGGTCGTGACGTGATCGTCGAGGAAATGAAGTCCTCGGGGTTGCGTGGACGGGGGGGCGCCGGCTTCCCGACTGGCCTGAAATGGTCATTCATGCCAAAAGAGTCCGATGGGCGGCCACACTATTTGGTAGTGAATGCCGACGAATCCGAGCCTGGCACGTGCAAGGACCGAGAGATTATGCGGCACGATCCGCATACCCTTATTGAGGGCTGCCTGATTGCCTCCTTCGCCATGGGCGCGAATACTTGCTACATCTACTTGCGAGGCGAGTACATTCGCGAGCGCGAGGCGCTGCAGATCGCGATTGACGAGTGTTACGACGCAGGACTGCTCGGGCAGAACGCGGCAAAATCAGGTTGGGACTTCGACCTCTATCTGCATCACGGTGCGGGAGCCTATATATGTGGCGAAGAAACTGCGCTGCTGGAAAGCCTTGAGGGCAAGAAAGGCATGCCGCGCCTGAAGCCCCCGTTTCCGGCTGGAGTTGGGCTCTACGGTTGCCCGACCACAGTAAATAACGTTGAATCGATCGCGGTTGTTCCGACGATCCTGCGTCGCGGTGCGGATTGGTTCTCATCGTTTGGTCGCGACAACAACAAAGGCACTAAGGTCTTTGCAATTTCAGGTCACGTTAACGCGCCCTGTGTCGTGGAGGAGGCAATGTCGATCAGTTTTGACGAGTTGATCGACCGCCATTGCGGTGGAGTTCGCGGGGGTTGGGACAATTTGAAGGCTGTTATCCCTGGCGGATCATCTGTGCCTTTGCTGCCCGGTGAGTTGATGCGCAAAGATGCGATCATGGATTTCGATTGGCTTCGCGACCAGAAGTCCGGTCTGGGCACCGCGGCAGTTATTGTGATGGACCAATCGACCGATATCATCAAAGCGATCTGGCGCTTGTCGAAGTTCTACAAGCACGAAAGCTGCGGTCAGTGCACTCCATGCCGTGAGGGTACCGGGTGGATGATGCGGGTCATGGACCGGTTGGTCAAGGGCGATGCCGCGCCTGAAGAGATCGACATGCTTCTCGACGTCACCAAGCAGGTGGAAGGCCATACGATCTGCGCTCTGGGCGATGCGGCTGCATGGCCCATTCAAGGGTTGGTTAGACACTTCCGAAACGAGATCGAAGACAGGATCAAGGCGAAACGAACAGGGCGCGTCAGCGCAGTGGCGGCGGAGTAGGAATGCTGTTGAGAGCACACATCTCGATCTTGACTTTGGCCGTTCTGGCGGGGTGCGCAGGCGATCCAAAGACCACGACAACAGAACCACAGGTTCTCGGTCAGGAAGGCCAGGGTACAAATCTTGAGCAGTTCGAGGTGCGCGAACAAAGCCGATTGATGACTGTACGTGTCTTCAATCGTGGCGGGTCGGCGCGCACCATAGCAGTTAGTGCCCGAAGCTTCCGTGGTCTGGACCGTGCAGATGGTCAGCTTGCGCTGAATGCTGCCACGAAGGCGGGTACACGCGTCGAATGCGTTGGCCAGCCGCTGCGAATTCTGGCCGATTCGGCGCTGTTTCAAGAACAGGGCAGGCGTTCGGCGTTCACGAATGGGGAGGCCGCTTGGGTCTTCCGGGCACAATGCGGGTAGGGGTGTGATGAGCGAACTGCGCAAAATCATCATCGATGGACAAGAGGTAGAGGCCGAACCAGCACTCACGCTGATTCAGGCTTGTGAACAGGCAGGCATCGAAATCCCTAGGTTCTGCTACCATGAACGCTTGTCCATTGCCGGCAATTGCCGAATGTGCCTTGTCGAAGTGGTCGGTGGACCGCCAAAGCCAGCCGCTTCCTGTCATATGCAGGTGCGCGATTTGCGCGGTGGCCGCGATGGAGAGCTACCTGAAATCAAGACGAACTCGCCCATGGTCAAAAAAGCCCGTGAAGGAGTGATGGAATTTCTATTGATCAATCACCCCTTGGACTGCCCAATTTGTGATCAAGGCGGCGAGTGCGACTTGCAAGACCAGGCAATGGCTTACGGCGTTGATTTCAGCCGCTACCGCGAACCTAAACGCGCGGTACTGGATCTAGAGCTGGGACCGTTGGTCGAGACGCATATGACACGTTGCATCTCATGCACCCGATGTGTGCGGTTCATTACCGAGGTCGCCGGCGTTGCAGAACTTGGTCAGGTCGGACGTGGAGAAGATGCCGAGATTACGAATTATCTCGGCAAGATCATGGAATCGGAGATGCAGGGCAATGTCGTTGATTTGTGCCCGGTGGGCGCACTGACCAACAAGCCTTACGCGTTTTCAGCACGCCCTTGGGAGTTGAAGAAAACCCAGTCGATTGACGTAATGGACGCGCTGGGCTCAAACATCCGTGTTGATACCCGCGGTCGTGAAGTCATGAGAGTGTTGCCGCGCAATCATGATGGTATCAATGAAGAGTGGCTTGCGGACCGATCGCGATATGTATGGGACGGTTTACGTCGGCAGAGGCTAGACAGACCCTATGTACGCCAGGACGGAAAACTCGCACCCGCGACTTGGGCGCAGGCGTTTGCAGCCATCGCTGGTGCGGCTCGGACAGCAGGAACAGACATCGCTGCTGTCGCCGGTGACCTTGCTCCCGTCGAGGCTATGTGGGCCATAAAAGACTTACTCGCGCGACTTGGAAGCTCACGCGTTGAGTGTCGACAGGATGGTGCGAAATTACCTGTTGGGAACCGGTCTGGCTACATCGGTACCGCGACGATTGAGGGAATCGATGCCGCCGATGGCATATTGCTCATAGGTACCAATCCGCGGTTGGAGGCTCCAGTACTCAACAGCAGAATCCGCAAGGCATGGCTTTCAGGTGCGCAGATAGCGCGGATCGGTGTGCCTTCTGATTTGACCTACCCATGCTACGAGATCGGCGCTGGCCCCGACGCGTTGTCTGGCCGTAGTCGTGATGAAATGATCAAGAACATGCGGAATATGGCCCGCAAGGTTGTGATTTTAGGCCAAGCCGCACTGGCGCGGCCCGACGGTGCTGCGGTGCTGGGCACGGCCATGGATCTGGCAGAGACTTGCGGCGCAAAATTGCTAGTTCTGCACCAGGCGGCGGCTCGGGTCGGCGGCATGGACATCGCGTTCACCCACCCAGAAGGTCTTGGCTGCTTGGAAAGCGCCAAACTGATCTACAACCTGGGAGCAGATGAACTTGATATGCCTGATGCGGCCTTTGTCGTATACCATGGGAGCCACGGTGATCGAGGCGCACACCGCGCGGATGTTATCCTGCCGGGGGCAGCCTACACCGAACAATCTGGTATATTTGTGAACACCGAGGGTCGGCCGCAGATGGCAAACAGGGCTGGCTTTCCGCCCGGTGATGCAAAGGAAGATTGGGCGATTGTTCGAGCGCTTTCCGCAGAACTTGAACAAAAGCAGCCATGGACCAGCCTTGGTGCCCTTCGACAAGAACTGTTTAAGGCGTATCCTCATCTCGCTAAATTGGATCAAGTGCCCGAGAACATCTGGGATCCAGTTGCCAAAGGCGATCTGGGTTCAGATCCGTTCGTTGAAAGCGCCAGCAACCACTACCTTGCAAATCCTGCGTTGCGTGCGTCCGAGACAATGGCTGAGCTTGATCGTTTGGCCAACACGCGCAATCCGGCCATGGCTGCGGAATAGGAGGCGGACGTGGAGTTCTTCGATACCAATCTTGGGATTTTCCTGATCATTGTGGCGCAATGTCTGGCTGTGACCGTAGCAGTGCTGGTGAGCCTCGCATTTCTTTTGTACATGGACCGCAAGGTTTGGGCTGCCGTCCAATTGCGACGCGGGCCTAATGTCGTCGGCCCTTGGGGGTTGCTTCAGAGCTTTGCCGACTTCCTGAAGTTTGTATTGAAAGAGATCGTTATCCCGGCAGGGGCCGACAAAGCGGTGTTCTTGCTGGCGCCACTCGCGACCTTTGTATTCGCCGCCATTATGTGGGTTGCGATCCCGTTTGCTGATGGTTGGGTGATCGCAGACCTGAATGTCGGAGTTCTCTACATCTTCGCGATTTCGTCGCTCGGCGTTTACGGCGTGATCATGGGCGGCTGGGCATCAAATTCGAAGTATCCTTTCCTTGGCGGCCTCAGATCTGCTGCCCAGATGGTGTCTTACGAGGTGTCTATCGGGTTGATTATCGTGGGTGTTCTCATTTCAACCGGTTCTCTCAACTTGTCTGAGATCGTGCGTGCACAGGACGGACACTATGGCTTTCTAAGCTGGTATTGGTTGCCGCATCTGCCAATGTTTGTGATCTTTTTCGTCAGCGCGCTGGCCGAGACAAATCGTCCACCGTTTGATTTGCCTGAGGCGGAGTCTGAACTGGTTGCAGGCTATCAGGTTGAGTACTCCTCGACACCGTATTTGTTGTTCATGATCGGTGAATACATGAACATCGTGCTGATGTGCGCTATGTGCACGCTTCTATTCTTCGGTGGTTGGTTGAGCCCGTTCCCAGGATTGCCCGATGGCGTGTTCTGGTTCGTGTTGAAGGTTGTGTTCTTCTTTTTTCTGTTTGCCATGGCAAAAGCGATAGTGCCTCGTTATCGCTACGATCAGCTGATGCGGTTGGGTTGGAAGGTGTTCCTGCCGATGTCGCTGGGCTGGGTCGTGATCGTAGCCTTTTTGGCAAGGTTAGACGTGGTTGGATATGCGCGCTATGCGACAGGGGGCTGATCATGTTGAGCGGTCAGGCCCACACAACCAGACGCACTGTTGGTGGCACAGGGGTTATTCCCTTTGATCGTACGCTTTATCATAGGATATTTACTTTGGTTTTTTTTGGGGGGGCTCGGTGCCCACAGATTCTTTCTCGGAAGGGTAGCGTCTGGTTTCTTGATGCTACTGCTGACCCTGGTGTTGATCACGCTGATAGTTCTTGCTGCGCTTCCATTGTTCAACGCGATATCGCAGGCCGAGAATCCAGAGCCGATATCCGATGCAAACCTGCTTGCGCAGTTGGAGGCGTCGCCGCTGATGCTTCCTGCCGGCATGCTGTCCCTGGTCTTGGGGCTTTGGTGGTTATTCGATCTAGTTCTCGTTGCTATCATCGTACTCAAGGACGCAGAGGCAGCCGAGGAAGCCGACCGTCAGACTTCGTCCATAAACGTTCAAGCGGTCAATATGGACCCGTCTTTTCAGTCAGCCATGGGAACAAGTGGAACAGACGACACACGTCCGCGTCGCTCCGCGTTGCCCGACGACTATGTCATGCCCTGGCGCCAGCCGGACCCAAGGGGCACGCAAAAAATCTACAAGCCGGATGAGGATTGAGCCATGAAAATTCACATGTATCTCGCTTTCCGGAAAGGAGTTTGAACCAATGGGAATCCCGCTCGACAAAGCGCTGGGTTACTTTCTGATGAAGGATTTCATTGGTGGTTTCAAACTCGGTATGAAGTATTTCTTCAAACCGAAGGCGACTCTGAACTATCCGTTCGAGAAAGGCCCACTCAGCCCGCGCTTCCGTGGCGAGCATGCGCTGCGCCGATACGCCAACGGCGAGGAACGTTGTATCGCGTGCAAGCTTTGCGAAGCGATTTGCCCAGCTCAGGCCATAACAATCGAGGCTGAGCCGCGCGACGATGGCAGCCGTCGCACCACCAAATACGACATAGATATGACAAAGTGCATTTACTGTGGTTTCTGCCAAGAGGCGTGCCCAGTGGATGCGATTGTCGAAGGGCCGAATTTCGAGTTTGCCACCGAGACCCGTGAGGAGCTGTTTTACAACAAAGACAAACTGTTGGCGAACGGGGAGCGCTGGGAACGAGAGATCGCCCGAAACCTTGAACTTGACGCGCCCTACCGGTGAGGAGAACCCAATGGGACTGACGGTCATCGCCTTTTATGTCTTTGCTTCGGTCGCTGTTGCGGCTGGCTTGCTGACTGTTCTGGCCCGCAACCCCGTGCACTCGGTTTTGTGGCTGATCCTAACGTTTTTTTCAGCCGCAGGCATGATGGTGCTGATGGGCGCTGAGTTCGTTGCCATGCTGCTGATCATCGTTTACGTGGGCGCGGTAATGGTGCTGTTTCTCTTCGTTGTGATGATGCTGGATGTTGATTTCGCAGAGTTGAAGCGAGGTTTGGCCGAATATCTTCCGCTAGGGGCGTTGATCGGCCTGGTGCTGATTGTGGAGCTCGGGCTGGTTTTTGGTCATTGGGTGTTTGCAGATGCCGCGCCTGCGGCGCGCGCTGCCGTCGCACCCACCCCGCAAGACATGACCAATACTCAAGCCTTAGGAAAAATCATATACGACGACTATTTCTTGGTTTTCCAACTGTCAGGTTTGATCCTTTTGGTCGCGATGATCGGTGCGATTGTACTGACGTTGCGCCATAGGGTCGATGTTAAACGCCAGAACATCCTCGATCAGATTTATCGTGGACGTGACGTGGAGCTCAAAGATGTCGAACCGGGGCAGGGAGTCTAGTGGTGGATCATGCGCAAAGCATAGGCGGCGTCGGGTTGGAGGGTTATCTGACAGTGGCGGCCATTCTGTTCGTTACGGGCATCTTCGGGATCTTCGTCAACCGGAGAAACATTATCATTATCCTCATGTCGATTGAGCTGATGCTACTGGCCGTGAATATCAACCTCGTGGCATTTTCGGCTCACTTGGGCGATTTGGTTGGGCAGGTCTTCACATTGTTCGTGTTGACAGTGGCGGCGGCTGAAGCCGCTATTGGGCTCGCCATTCTTGTTTGTTTCCACCGCAATCGCGGGTCCATTGACGTCGAAGACGTCAACATGATGAAGGGGTAAGCGCGCATGTACGCTGCCATCCTGCTGCTGCCTCTTCTTGGCGCATTAATTGCTGGTTTCTTTCATCGCCAGATTGGCGATCAACTGGCGATGTACATCACGACAGGTCTCCTGGCGTTCTGCGCGCTGCTGAGCTGGGTGGCTTTTTTCACGCTGGAGCCTGGCGATCCTTCGATCGAGCTGTTTCGCTGGATTGGTTCGGGAGACTTGCAGGCCAACTGGTCGATCCGGGTTGACCGGCTGACCTCTGTGATGCTGGTGGTCGTTACGACGGTTTCGGCACTCGTGCATGTCTATTCTATCGGCTACACCGATGACGGTGATCAGCCGGATCCGATTGACAATTTCCAAGGTCCAGCGCGCGCTCGCTTTTTCGCCTATCTCAGTTTTTTTACTTTCGCGATGCTAGCATTGGTGACGGGAGACAATCTGTTACAGATCTTCTTCGGCTGGGAAGGCGTCGGTGTCGCTTCTTACTTGCTGATTGGGTTTTGGTACAAGAAGTCTTCGGCGAATTCGGCGGCGATCAAAGCATTTGTGGTCAACAGGGTAGGCGATTTTGGTTTTCTGTTGGGTATGTTTGGTCTCTTTTATCTTACCGGCTCGATTCAGCTGGACGACGTATTCGCCGATGCCGCCTCGATCGCGGCGGCAGAAACGGTGTTTCTTGGCTACCATGTGCATGCCATTGAGTTGGTGTGTATCTTGCTTTTTGTGGGTGCATGCGGAAAGTCGGCTCAGTTCCTACTGCACACGTGGTTGCCCGATGCGATGGA
>JBGCFK010000050.1:0-36163 GCA_045106875.1 Paracoccaceae bacterium
CGCCAGTCAGGGCCAAAACCGTCCCTACCGCGAGCTGGAGGAAACCCTGACCTCCTTCACGCGGCTGGGTCTGGTGTCTGAAGGTGAAGGTCCTGAAGGCGCGCTGATCTCGCTGCTGGAACGTGTCGATGAAGGACTCGAGCGGACAACCGAGTTTGCCGAAACTGCCGAAAAGGCGCGGATCGAGGCCGAACAACGTCTCGCAGCGGCGGCAGATGTGGTGGGCAAGATGGCCCGTGAGATCGAGATCGAGCGTGGCATGGTCAGCCAGCTTGTGACTGAAATGCGCGAGGCGCGTGAGATGGAAGCTGGACGCGACCACGCGGCACTGACTGTTCTGAAGCGGATTGATCAGGGTCAGAATCAACTGGCGGGTGCGCAACAAAGCGTTGTCGAAGCGATCGAACGTCAGGGCGGTTCCGGCGGAGGCGGAGGCGGAGGCGGAGGTGGCCTTGATTCCGATACCCGCAATCATATTCGTTCGCTTGACAAACAGGTTCGCGCCATGGCTGACGACGTAGCCGTTGGTCGGCACGAGGCATTGAACGCTCTGCGGGCTGAGTTGCGTGCGCTCACCAATCTGATCGACATGCGCACCCGCGAGCAGGAGCGCTGATCAATGGCGCTTGCCCGCCGCAATTCGCAGCGGTTCTCGGGCTCGATTTGGCCTGGGTTCGTGGACGCGCTTACCGCGTTGTTGCTGATCCTGATGTTCGTGCTGTCGATCTTCATGATCGTCCAGTTCACGCTGCGTGAGCGGATAACCGGCCAGGATCAGAAGCTGGAACAGTTGGGCGCGCAGCTTGTGCAGACCTCAGGGGCTCTCTCTGAAAGTGAGGATCAGGTCTCGCAGCTGACCAACCAACTGGCGCAGTTGTCCAATGCGCTCGGTCTGGAGCAACAGCGGGGCGCCGAGTTGCAGATCGAACTTGGCAATGTGCGCTCGACACTGGCGGGTGAGCGCAATGAAGTCAGCCGTCTAAGTGCAGCCTTGAGTGCCATGACCACCGCAAGGCAGGCAGCAGATGCAGCAGTGACCCGGTTGTCGGGCGAACTGGACAATAGCGTGAGTGAAGCGGAGGCGCTCAACCTCGCGCTTGCCAACGCCCGAACCGAGATTGACGCTCAGGCAGAAGCTGCGCGGTTGGCCGCCGCCCGGCGCGAGGCGCTTGACGCGATGGTAGCTGATCTCGAGTCCGAGAAGACCGCGCAGGCGACCCGTCTTATCGAGATGGACGCGGCGCAAGCCCGGACTCTTGCGCTGCTGGATGACCTGCGTGCCCAACAGGCGCGTGCCGCAGAAGAACAGGCCGCGCGGGTTGCAGCCCTCGACGCGGACAAAGCTGCGGCCTTGGCACTGGTTGAGACATTGAAGGCAGCACAGGCGGCCTCGGAGTCTGATCTGGAGAAATTGACTTCCGAGAATGCCGAAGCTCTGGCGGCTTTGGAGAGGTTAACTGCCGAGCAAGCAATCGCTCTCGCGGCTATTGCAGAGCTGGAGACCGAGCAAGAGCAATTGACCAACCAGAACACGCAGCAAGCAGGGTCCGTTGCGGATCTTGAAGGTAAGTTGCAGGTGGCGCTCGCCCGTGCGGCCGAGCTGGAGACAGGTCTCACAGAGGCCGAGCAGGCGCGTCTTCTGGAGGTGGCAGCGGCTGAGGCGTTACGCGAAAAGCTGGAGGCAAGCACGGCCGAACTGGACGCCACCGCGCTCGCGCTTGAGGAAGTCCGTTCTGAAGCCGAACAGACCTTGACCTTGCTGGCTGCGGCGGAGGCAGCCCGGCAATCCCTGTCGAAAGATGCTCTTGCACAATCGGACCAGGTGGACCGGGAAGCCGCGCTCCGGGCCATCGCAGAACAGGAATTGAGCAAGGCGGAGGCGCAGACGCGGGATGAACAGCGAAAGGTTGCGGCGCTCAATCTACAGGTTCGCGAACTGAACACCCAGTTGGGGGGATTGCAGGCGCTGTTGAACGACGCTCAGGATCGTGACGAGGCGGCGCAGGTTCAGATTGCCGAGCTGGGTTCGCAGTTGAACCAGGCACTGGCACGCAAGGTCTCGGAGTTGTCGCGGTTCCGGTCTGAATTCTTCGGTCGGATGCAGGCGGTGCTTGGCAATCAGGAAGGCGTCCAGGTTGTGGGCGATCGGTTCGTGTTCCAGTCGGAGGTGCTTTTTGGCTCGGCCTCTGCTGTGTTGGGAGTGGCCGGGAAGGCCGAGCTTGCAAAGCTGGCGGATATCGTGCGCGAAGTCGCAGTGGGTGCGCCCGAGGGACTAAACTGGATCCTGCGGGTTGACGGACATACGGATCAGGTGCCGCTGTCTGGATCAGGTGCGTTTCGGGACAATTGGGGGCGTAGCCCGGCGCGCGCGTTGTCCGTCGTCCGATACTTGATCGAGGTTGAGGGAATTCCGCCGGGACGCCTGGCCGCAACCGGGTTCGGCGAGTATCAGCCGATAGCCTCCGGAACATCTGCGGCAGCGAATGCCCGAAACCGGCGGATTGAGTTCAAATTCACTGAACGCTGAATAGTTCTGCCATTGGCCCCTTTCCCGAGGGCTCTGATCGCTGAGATGTGCGCCGTCAGGCTGGTATCGCAGCGGAATACTGACGCATCCTGTGGAACATATGCCGTACTTGTGGCACGACACTCGCCATGGATATTCGAGACGCCACTGTCGATGATGTTGACGCGATCGCCCGTCTGTTGGCCGATGATGGGCTTGGCCGCGGGCGCGAGGTGCCAGGCGATCCTGTCTACGCTGTGGCCTTTGCACGAATGTCGTCCCAGCTGGGCAACCAATACATGATTGCAGTTGAGGATCGCGAGATCGTTGCCTGCCTCCAATACACCATCATCCACGGCCTGTCCCGATCCGGCGCTTCCCGGGCCCAGATCGAAGGTGTGCGGGTCTCAGCCAGACATCGTGGGCGAGGTTTGGGCGATGCACTTATGAAGGCGGCCATTGATCGAGCACGCGCCGATGGCTGCACGCTGATACAGCTGACAACGGACCGCAACCGTGTTGACGCACACCGTTTCTATGAAAAGCTGGGCTTTGTCTCCTCACACCATGGAATGAAGCTCGATCTATGATCGACGGCCACGCGATAAGGCGCTAGATCGACGCCCAAACAAGGAGTGCCCCATGAACGACGTGACACCCAATTCTTTCCGCACCGGTCCCGATGACAAGGGCCGCTTTGGCCAATTTGGCGGACGGTTTGTCTCCGAGACTTTGATGCCGCTGATCCTGGATCTCGAGGCCGAGTACGAGAAGGCCAAGACGGATGACAGTTTCTGGGCCGAGATGGATGATCTCTGGACGCACTATGTTGGCCGGCCAAGCCCTCTCTACTTTGCACCGAGGCTGACCGAAGAACTGGGCGGCGCCAAGATTTATCTCAAGCGTGACGAGCTCAATCACACTGGCGCGCACAAGATCAACAACGTGCTTGGTCAGATCCTGTTGGCGCGGCGTATGGGCAAGACCCGGATCATCGCCGAGACAGGTGCGGGGCAGCACGGGGTCGCTACTGCCACGGTTTGCGCCAAGTTCGGGTTGGAATGCATCGTCTTCATGGGCGCACACGATGTCGAACGGCAGTCCCCCAACGTGTTCCGTATGAAACTGCTTGGCGCCAAGGTGGTTCCCGTCACCGCGGGCCGTGGCACTCTGAAGGATGCCATGAACGAGGCTTTGCGCGACTGGGTGACCAATGTGCATGACACGTTCTATTGCATCGGCACGGTCGCCGGGCCGCACCCCTATCCGGGCATGGTCCGCGATTTCCAGTCGATCATTGGCAAGGAGGTCCGCACCCAGATGCAGGCCGCCGAGGGCCGCCTGCCGGACAGCGTCGTTGCCTGCATCGGCGGTGGCTCGAACGCCATGGGCCTCTTCCACCCGTTCCTCGACGATCCGTCCGTGCGGATCATCGGTGTCGAGGCTGGCGGTCACGGCGTCGACGACCGCATGGAGCACTGTGCCTCGCTGACCGGTGGGCGTCCGGGCGTGCTGCATGGCAATCGCACGTATCTTTGACAGGACGGTGATGGGCAGATCCTTGAAGGACACTCGATCAGCGCGGGCCTGGATTACCCCGGAATCGGACCAGAGCATTCATGGCTGCACGATATCGGCCGTGCGGAATATGTCTGGGTCACAGACACGGAAGCTCTGGAAGCGTTCAAGCTCTGTTGCCGGACAGAAGGGATCATCCCTGCGCTCGAACCCTCCCATGCCCTCGCGCATGTTGCCAAGATCGCGGGTGACCTGCCAAAGGACCACCTGATGGTCATGAACATGTGCGGACGTGGCGACAAGGACATCTTCACGGTGGCCGAGGCACTGGGGCAGCAGCTCTGACTCTGAACTGAAATCAGACATGATAACCGGCAAACGGGCGCATAGTCCGATTGCACCGGACGGACGAAGGGACTATGGACAGCGCGGCGCAGCCTTTGCACGGTGCAGAGGCGCACGCATGGATCCGAGGTTTGATCGTGTCGAAATTTAATGTGGGGGACCTGGTGGTCCTGAAATCCGGCTCGATGCGTATGTGTGTCGAGGAGATTGGCGAGAACGACACTTTCCACACGGTCTGGTGCAATGAAGGCATCATTGGTCGAGACGTGTTCAATGTTGCGCTGCTCAACAAATGGGAGTTCCGCGAGGACAGCGGATCGCGCGGCGGTGACAGGGGTGGCCCCCGTGGTGGGCAGGGCGGCGGCAAGCCCTATGGCGGCGACCGCGACGGCGGTGGCAAGCCCTTCCGTGGCGGTGACCGTGGTGACCGTGGCGGACGAGACCGGGACTCCGACGGCCCTCCGCGCAAGCAGGGCTGGGATGGCAAGCCACGCGACAAGAAGTTCTATCGCAAGGACGACTGAACGCGGCCGGCAGATTGCCTGCCTTGCTCTGCCTTGTTCTGCTTGACTGAGCAATCTTTGGCGACTGCCAGCAGACTGTGTTAACGTTTCTAGATGAACGGGGTTAAGGGGCTGGCGTACTTTGCGCTGGCATTGATTTTGATTTGCGCCTCTTCGGCATTGACGCACCCGAAACCCGTCAGACATGCACCCTGCACTCTGGCGAAGAGTATGCCTGCGGCACTGATGCGACCGATGCACTGGAGGTTTTGATCGGTTTGGCAACGGTAAATTGCAGGGGTGATGCATACGATTATTTCAACAGACTGATCGGGTGGTGCGACGCAGACGGCGTTGATCTGAACCGCGAAATGGTACGCCGTGGCTGGGCCGTGGCCTTCCGCAGGTATTCCGAACTTTACTTGGCAGAGGAACTCGACGCAGCGAAGGCTGGTGTTGGCGTTTGGCGTGGACCGTTCCAGCGCCCCACCGAATTCCGCAGTGCCATCTGGGCTGTGGGAGAGCAGCAAAGCCCTGAAGGGTGTCCAATCAAGGGTAACATCTCCAGCCGGGGTAAAATCTACCATACACCGTGGTCAAGGTCGTACGCACGGACGCGGATCAGTCCGACGCGTGGGGAGCGCTGGTTCTGTTCAGAGGCTGAGGCGCTGGCTGCCGGGTGGCGCGCGCCCCTGCGCTGAAAGCACGTAATATTCCGGTTGCCGTCCACGCCCATTTAGGTAAGACAACCTCCACTTACGGGGAGGCCGTTCATGTCCAGGATCGATAGCAAATTTGCTGCATTGAAAGCCGAGGGTAAGGCTGCCTTCGTCTCATTCACCATGGCCGGTGATCCGAACCCGGCGGTGTCCCTCGAGATCGTGAAGGGCCTGCCTGCGGCTGGGGTCGATGTGATCGAGCTGGGCATGCCATTCACTGATCCAATGGCGGATGGTCCCTCGATCCAGCTTGCCGGGCAACGTGCGCTGGAAGCCGGGATGACGTTGACTGGCACATTGGATATGATCCGTGCTTTTCGCCAAGGGGATGACGCGACCCCGATCATCCTGATGGGCTACTACAATCCGATCTTTCATGCCGGTGTCGCGACGTTTCTTGCCGATGCCAAATCTGCAGGCGTCGACGGGTTGATCGTCGTGGATCTACCACCGGAAGAAGATGACGAGCTGTGTATTCCTGCGGCAGAAGCGGGTTTGCACTTTATCCGTTTGGCTACGCCAACGACAGATGACCGCCGTCTTCCCGCCGTCCTGCAAAACACCTCGGGTTTTGTTTACTATGTCTCGATTACGGGGATCACCGGGGCGGCAGAAGCCAAGGCGGGCGATGTGGGGCCGGAAGTTGCGCGCATCAAATCTGCCACCGATCTGCCGATCTGCGTGGGTTTTGGCGTCAAGACACCGGAACGCGCCGCCGAGATTGCGATGGTCGCGGATGGGGTCGTCGTAGGGTCTGCTATCGTTGATCAGATCGGCGATGGTAAATCTCCGGCGGATGTGCTGGATTTCGTGCGCGCGCTTGCCGTTGGGGCTCATTCCGCGCGCGACTGAAGCGGGGATCAATGGCCTTTCTGGAAATCGACGCCGACAACGCGCTCTACTACCTTCACACGCTGCCTGACGGCGACAAACCGACCTTCGTGTTCGTCAATGCGCTGACGGGTACGACCGATCACTGGGAGACGGTTGTTGCACCGGCTCTGCGTGATCAGGGGTTTGGGACGCTTTCCTACAACTTCCGTGGTCAGGCCGAGAGCCGCTATGCGCCATCTCTTGAACTGACGCCCACTTTGATCATCGAGGATCTGGTGCGGATCTGCAACGAGCTCAAACCCAAAAAGCCGGTTCTGGTTGGTCTTTCGGTCGGCGGGCTGTTTGCTGCGCATGCGATCCGGACTGGCGTTGAGGCAACGGCACTTGTCTATCTGAACACTATCCGAGAAATCGGACCCCGGATTGCCTGGGTCAATGATGCACTGGGTATCTTCGCGGCCTCGACCGGTGTCGGTGTGATGATGGATGCGACATTTCCAATGCTGGTAAACCCCGAGTTTCTGACGGCTGCCCGGCCGAACATGCTGAAGGGGCAGATTGCGCCTTTGCCCGCCGATCATCCGCACGCGAACCTGATGCGCAATTCAGCCAGCGCAGACTGGGCGTTTCCCTGGGATACTCTGACCTTGCCAACGCTGAACATTACCGGGCTCTGCGATCGGGTCTTCCTCGATAAGCCCATCGTGGATGGCTGGCTGGACCGGCTTGCCGATGTCGAACGTGTGGAATGGGCCGATTGCGGGCATCTTGTGCCGCTGGAGCGCCCCGAGAAACTTGTTGGGGCGCTCGCATCCTTTGGATCGAGACTTTAGCGTCGCGATTGGATCAGTTGCCAGCAGCTTTGCCGGTCAGCTTCGCCAAAGCGCCGGTCATCTTGGCGATCACAGGATGATCCGCAGGCAGTCCGTGCAGCGCTGCGACATCAGCAGGGTCATGGTAGACCATGATGGTCTTGCCGTTGTCCTCGTAGGCCAGTACGCGCAGTGGCAGATCCACGCCCATCGTGGGAGCACCCTGCAGGGCGGGCGTGCCCAGTTTGGGATTGCCAAAGATCAAAGCAGCCGAAGGCGCCAACTCCATACCGACACTGGCCGCGCCCTTGGCGTGCTCGATCCGGGCGAACACCTTGGCGCCTGCGCCCTCCACTGCGGCTGAAAGCCTGTCGATGGTCGTGTCCACGTCATGGGTGCTTTCGACGCGGATCATGTCGGCCGAGGCAGAGCTGGCTATCAGTGAAACGGCTACGATCAGGGTGCGGAACATCAGGTTCTCCTGCAAATTGAATTGGATGATGAACAAGTTGGCGCGCCCTCCACCAATGGTCAACAGCCCTCGCGGAGGCTTGATCCCTGTTGCAAGCCCGTCGTCGCGCCTATATCCCGCAAGACACGCAAGAGGCAGGCACACGCATGAACTGGATCACAGACTACGTTCCGACGACGATCAAATCGATCTTTACCCGGCGGGATATGCCCGAGAATCTCTGGGCGAATTGCGATTCCTGCCAGCAGATGGTGTTTCACCGCGAGCTTCGCGACAACCTGAATGTGTGTCCGTCTTGCGGGCATCACATGAACATTGCTCCGCGCGACCGCTTCAAGGCGCTGTTCGATGGTGGGGTGTTCGTTGAGATCGAAGTGCCGGAGGCGATGGCGGATCCGCTCGGGTTCCGTGATCAGAAGCGCTACACAGACCGCATGAGGGACGCGCGCAAACGTACTGTCGAGACAGAAGCAATGCTGGTCGCGCACGGTACGATCCTTGGCTTGCCGGTTGTGACGGCTGGGCAGGATTTTGGCTTCATGGGCGGCTCGATGGGTATGGCCGTTGGCAATGCGCTGTTGAAAGCTGCCGAGACTGCTATTGCCCAAGGGGCCCCACTGGTGGTCTTTGCGGCTGCAGGTGGTGCCCGCATGCAGGAAGGCATCCTAAGCCTCATGCAGATGCCGCGCAGTACAATCGCCGTACAGATGCTGCGCGAAGCAAAGCTGCCATTCGTTGTGGTTCTGACGCATCCGACGACCGGCGGTGTCACAGCTTCCTACGCAATGCTGGGCGATGTGCATCTTGCGGAGCCCGATGCGTTGATCTGCTTTGCCGGCCCTCGTGTGATCGAGCAAACGATCCGCGAGAAACTGCCCGAGGGCTTCCAACGTTCCGAATACCTGCTGGATCATGGCATGATCGACCGTGTCGTGCGCCGGGCTGACATGCGCGATGAACTGGGCACGATGTTGCGATTGCTGATGAAAAAGCCCCCACCTGTGCATGGCGACCTGATGGCGCCGGAAGCAGAAGGCACTCCCGGGCCGCAGTCTGATATCCTGTCCGAGGTAACCAGTGCCACGCCGCAAGGTGACAAAGCACCGTGAGGAACGCCGACGCAAGCGACGCCATTCTTGCGCGTCTGCTCAGTCTGCATCCGAAGATTATTGACCTTGTGCTGGACCGCGTCCGGAGGCTGCTCGGCGCGTTGGGCAATCCCGAACGCGCCCTGCCTCCGGTGATCCATATTGCCGGGACAAACGGCAAGGGCTCGACACTGGCGATGATACGGGCGGGGCTGGAGGCGAACGGCCAACTGGTTCATGCGTACACGTCGCCGCATCTGGTCAAGTTCCATGAACGCATTCGGCTGGCTGGCCAACTGATTGAGGAACCCGCGCTTTCGGCATTGCTTGAGGAATGTGAAGCGGCAAATGGTAACGAAGCGATCACGTTCTTTGAGATAACAACCGTTGCTGCAATGCTGGGTTTTGCGCGGGTACCGGCAGAATTTACGTTGTTGGAAACCGGGCTTGGTGGGCGTCTGGATGCGACCAATGTCGTGGATGAGCCCGAGCTGACAATCATCACGCCGGTTTCGATCGACCACCAACAGTATCTCGGCGATACGCTGGAGGAGATCGCGGGCGAGAAGGCCGGAATTCTGAAACCTGGCGTCACGTGTGTCGTGGGTCCGCAGACCAGCGCAGCGCGCGATGTAATCGAGGCGCGGGCCGCCAAGGTCGGGGCCCCGTTGCTGATCCATGGGCAGGATTGGATCACGCGGAGCGAACATGGGCGGTTGGTGTTCGAGGATGATCGCGGCCTGTTGGATCTGGATCCCCCAAGGCTGTCAGGCGCGCATCAGGTTCAAAATGCAGGCACTGCAATTGCTGCACTCAGAGCGCTTGGGCAAGAGGATGCCAGTTGTCAGGCAGCGCTCACGCATGCCGAATGGCCCGCCCGAATGCAAAACCTGTCAGGTGGCCGATTGGCGGATTTGACTGGCCCGCAGGTCGACCTTTGGGTGGATGGGGGGCACAATGCATCAGCGGGCGAAGCGCTGGCTGCCATGTTGGATGAATGGCACGCACGCGATCCTAGGCCGGTGCATCTGATTACGGGTATGCTGGAGACGAAATCCGCTGCGGATTATCTCCGCCCGCTTGCGCCGCGCACGACGCAGATCCATTGTATGACCATTCCGGACACTCCGGCTTCGTTCCCGGGGGCGAGGCTCATGGACATCGCGCGTGCAGAAGGTGCCCGCGCACGCGAGGTTGTGGATCTGGCAGATACACTGGGTCACATCGCACTATCTGCGAGCCACCCTTGTCGAGTGGTGATCTGCGGGTCTCTGTATTTGGCTGGGCATGCTCTGGCGTTGAACGGGTAATATCCAGATTCATAAACCAGGAGCTGCACTCTCAGCGCGCGTCCCTCCCAGAGGGAGGTCAGGAGGGGTCATGAATGGGCGCAGAACGCGGCAAAAGCCGCGTTCTACCGTTTGATTGAGAGCTTACAGGGCCGAGGCAATCCAGCTCTCGATATCGCGCTTGGGCGCAGCGCCAACCTTCTTGTCGACGACTTGCCCATCCTTGAACAACAGCAAGGTCGGGATCCCCCGCACGCCGTATTTTGACGGCGCGTTTGGGCTGTCGTCGATGTTCACTTTCACGATGGTGACCTGCTCACCCATTTCGGCAGCAATTTCTTCCAACGCAGGACCGATCTGCTTGCAGGGTCCGCACCATTCCGCCCAGAAGTCCACAACCACGGGGGTAGACGCGTTGAGCACGTCGCTTTCAAAGCTCTCATCGGTCACGGCAACAGTAGCCATGGGTGTTTCCTCCGTTTTGCGACGTGCTTCAAGCCGCCGCTTCATCTGACAGAACGACCAAGGTATGTGGGACAAGTGTCAGAATCAAGCGCGCCCGGTGCGTGCGAACGATGTACTGTGGAAGGCCGCATCACAAAGCTCGGTAGGGATTTCCATCAAGGATGGGCCAGCTGTCCATAGAATCGCCGTCCGCACCGGCTTTCCGCTCCAGATTTCGTTGGCAGCAGAAGCGTAGGCACCCAATTGCGCCAGATAGGCCTTGGCAACGCCGTTCACATCTTGTGGCGGAGCAGCATCTGTCTTGATATCCACGACCCAACATGCGTCTGGCAGGACAACCAACCGGTCTACCCGTCCGATCATACGTGCGCCATTTTCGGGCGGATCTATGCCAAGACTCACCTCTGCCAGAGATTCTGATCCAAACAACCATTTGGCATCCGGCATATCGAGCACTGCGCGGGCCTCAGAATAAACTTCAGCCTGTATTTCGGGGGACAAGTCTGCGAACTGACCTTGCAGCAAGCGCTTGGCCAACAGGGATTGGTCTTCGATCGGTATGTCCGCGATACGCTCCAGCACTGCGTGAACTGCGGTTCCGCGGCGCATTGCCAACGCGCGACCAAGGCCGGTTCCGCCCTTTGCTGTCTTGGCCACAAGGCCCGAAGGACTGCCGCGTTCCCGGCGCGGCTCGTAAGGTGTGGACCCGAGAACTGTCGGGTTCTCGGGATTGGTCAGCTCCGGTGAAGCATCCTCTGGCATCGCCACACCGTCAGCCCGACCACTCTGGAAACGTCGCATCTGGCCCACAGCGGCAGGGACCCCGGTCACGTTGCCTGCAGGCAGCCTCTCGAATGCGGCCTCCAGCATGGCGTACCAGCTGCCCTTGGGGTCCTTGGACGGGCGCGCACCGCAGAGAATAAGCCAGTCTTCTGCCCTGGTCAGCGCCACATAAAGCAGTCGATCGCGCTCCGCCGTCTCGCGCGCCTCTGCCGCCTCGCGCGCCCTGCGCGTCACCTGATCATCCTGCTTCCTGTCCGCCGCCCAAAGCACAAGCGCGGGCGCGTTGCCCTTTGCCTCTGCCGGCAACAGGATCGGTTTGCCGCCACCGCGTCTGGTTGAGAACGTGTCGGGCAGGATCACCACCGGTGCCTCCAGCCCCTTTGCGCCATGCACTGTCATCACCCTGACTGCATCGAGCCCACGTTCCATTTCGCGTTTCACAGCGATCTCGCCGGCTTCAATCCATGCAAGGAACCCGGTGAGCGAGGGCGGTTCGCGCAACTCATAGGCCAGTGCCTGAGACAACAGCTCATCAATCGGATCCTCGACTTCTTCTCCCAGACGCGCCAGCAACGCCGCGCGCGCGCCATGGTGGATCAAGGCGTGTTCGAGGAACTCGTAGGGGCGCAGATAGTCTGCGTTTCCGGCCATGTCGCGCAGGAAGTCTGCTATGTTGCTGTGCCGAGGCGCATTCTGCACGGCTTGCAACAGAGTTCCTTCACGGCCATGGGCCAGATCGAATAGCTCGTCCTCCGTGATGCCGCAGATGGGTGAGCGCAGCAGTGCCGCCAAAGACAGGTCATCGGACGGCATCAGCACCACACGGATCAGTGCCAGAAGATCCTGTACCGCCAGTTCCGCTGTCAGCGACAACCGGTCCGCGCCTGCAACGGGGACATCCCGGGTCTTCAGTTCCCTGATGATGCCCCGGGCCAGCCTGTCGCGTTTGGTTACAAGGACCAGAATATCCCCTGCGCGCACCTTCCGTGTCGAGCCGTCACTGCGCGGTGGCAACGTGCCCGTTGTCACGAGTTCCGCGATGTGTTGGGCGACCTCGGCGGCAAGGACGGTTTTGGGATCGTCCGGTGTCGGGGCATCGACGGGCTCGTACCAAGGCGGCGCCTCGGGCGCCTCTGCGCGTTCGATGGCGGGCCAAAGGTCCACGCGCGCGCCATCTCCCTGCCGATGGGCACGGTGGCGCACCGGGTCGGCACGCATGGTCAGTCCCTCGGCAGCATTGCCCGCGAAAACCGCATCGACAAAGTCGAGGATCGCGGGCGCGGAGCGGTATGAAGTTTCGAGCCTTGGTTGGCCAAGCGGCGTGCCCAATGCCTCAAGCTTCTCCGCGAACGTGTCGCGCATATGTCCGAAAGCCTGTGGTTCTGCGCCCTGAAAGCTGTAGATCGACTGCTTTTCGTCACCGACAACGAACAGAGAACGACCTTCGGGTCGTGCGCCCTCGCCCGCCAGAAACTCCTCGGCAATGGCTGCGATGACATCCCACTGCCGGGGCGAGGTATCCTGTGCTTCATCGACCAGAATATGATCAATTCCGGCGTCAAGCTTGTAGAGCACCCAGGCGCGCATGTCGGACTGGGTAAGCAACGCAGCTGCTGATTCGATCAGGTCATCGAAATCCACAAGCCCGCGCGCTGCCTTTGACAGGTCCAGCCGCCCGAGCAGGCTGTGTGCGAATTTATGTAAATCGCGGGCGCGTGCCGCATTGCGTACGGCCATCTGTCGGTCGCGGGTCGCCAGCGCCCAATCGGTGAGCTTGCGCAACTCGTCCTCTGCCGAGGGACGCACCTTCTTGACCGCGGAGACCGGAAAGCCACGCGTGCTTCGTGCCTCCATTTTCTGGGTCAACACCTTGAGCATCAACCGCTGGACAGCTGTTTGTGGATTGGCATCACGCGTTTGCGCCTCCAGCGGCAAAGCCTCTCCGATTGGGCTGTCCGCCTTCCCGCCATGGGCGCGCAGGACCTCGGCTAACGCTGCGTAAGTGGGCCAGTCCAGTTGGGTCAAGGCTTCGCGGCAAACATCCTGTTCGGTCATCTGGGCCTCGGCCCCGAAATGTGCCGCCAGCGCTGGTTCTGGATCCGGATCACGAAACGGCATGCGGCGGGCCAGAACGCCTGCCGCCAGATCGTCGATGCCGCCTTCGTTCAACCGTGCGGCTGCTCGAGCAAAGGCATCGTCGGTTCCTGCCTCAGCGGCCTCTGCCATGGTCGTGCGCAGGCGACCCCGGATCTGGTCCGACGTGCGATCATCCGCGACCTCGAACCGGGGCGAAATACCTGCCTCCAACGGAAAGCGCCGGAGCAATGTGTCGCAAAAGGCGTGAATAGTCTGGATCTTCAACCCCCCCGGGGTCTCGAGCGCCCGGGCGAATAATCGCCGCGCCTCGGCCAGCTGAGCCGGGTCTCGATTGGGGCTCTCGCCTGCAAGATCACCCAGTCGCGCGGCAAGCGCTGCTTCTGGCTCCATTGCCCATTGCCCCAGTGTCTGGAACAGCCGAGTCTGCATCTCGGCAGCGGCGGCTTTTGTATAGGTCAGGCAAAGGATCTTCTGCGGGGCAGCGCCTGCCAACAACAGCCGGGCTACGCGCTGGGTCAGCACATGTGTCTTGCCCGAGCCCGCATTTGCCGAGACCCAGTTGGACCGATCGGGCCGGGTCGCCTCAATCTGTTCGTTGGCGGGAATGAAGGGCTTCATGCGTTGTCCTCATCCGACCATTCGGCAACCCGAGCAAGATGGTCATAGTCGCCTGCAAAGGTGATGAATTGTGGTCGAAGGCGCGAAAAATAAGGTGCGCCTGCATCGTATGCCGATAGCAATGCGATGACCTCATCCATGTGTTTGGTCAGAGTTTCGGCAAGATCGGACACCTCCGTCTGATCGCCACCGTCGCCTGAACCGGTCAGTCCGATATATGCACCACCGCCCGGGGGCATTGCTGGCAGCCCATCGAACCCGCCTGCGGCGAGGATTGCGGCTTGCAGGTGCAATTGGTGGCTCATACCTGTGCTGACTTGCTTCTTGCTGGGTGGCTGCCCGGTTTTATAGTCGTAGACCACGCCTTGCCCGCCCAGCATTCTGTCGATCCGGTCGGCCTTGGCCGTAATCTCGAACGGTCCAGCGGGCAGGGGCAACTCCATCCGCCCCCGGCGCTCCATGGCGATAGGGCTCGCATGATTGCGCCGCTTTGCTTCTTCGGCAATCAGCCACTCCGCCGCGCGCGTCAGTCGAGCACGCCAGGTGCCGCGCAAATCCGCCGCCGCTACGCGCTGTTGCAGAACATGATCAGCAATGGCGTCCAATCGAGCGCGCGCAGCAGCCTCGCCCGGCCAGGGGTCCGTATCGTGCACAAAGGTCTCGAGGATTTCGTGCAGCACATTCCCCCGGTCGCGAGCATCCAGCGCACGGCCGAGTGGATCCAGCGGACGCAACTGCAACACCTCGCGTGCATAGATTGCGTAGGCATCTCGCACCAGCACTTCGATTTGTGTAACGGAAAGCTTGCGCGGGCGTGCGATGGCTGGTGGATTGGGGCCGGGCCTTGCTGCACGTGGAACGCTTGCATCAGGCCGTGACGCCGCACGAGCCATGGCACACCAATGCGCGCCGCGCGCCTGCATGTCGTTCCAAGTTGTTTCACATCCGACGCCTTTGATCAGCGTTTCCATCCGGATCAACCATCGCGAGGCTACGGTCGCTGCGCCATCGCGCTTGGCCGCGCGCGAGAGGATCACCGCTTCGCCGCAAACCCCATGCAGGAAGTCATGCGCGGACAATCCGACAGAGCGTTCGGGCGCAGGCAGGCCCACGGCTGAGCGCATGGGGCGACTCAGCCACGGCCCCGGATCGGGCAGCGCAGGCCATGTGCCGTCCTCCAAGCCTGCCAGAATCACCAGATCCGCCGAGATCATCCGTGCCTCACGCGGGCCAGAGATGGCCACACGCGGATGCGACTCACGGGGTTTTGGACGAACCTGCTCGCTGCCCAGCAGGTTGCGCAGCAAAGCGGGGTAGTCCTCGGGCGCCTTCTGGCCATAGGCATCAGCCGCTTCCGCCAATGTGGTCAGCGCGCGGAGCATGCCTTGGCCTGCGTTGTCCGACCATATCGCAGGAGGCGTGTCCGGATCGGGACGAGTCAGGGCCTCCAGCGCCTCGACATGCGCGCCAAGCAATGCGGTGAGATCCGCCTTGCGCACGAGTGCTCGCTGCAGCACGCGCAGGGCGTTTGAGAGGTTGGTGTGCCAGGCCTGTGCGTCGACCTCTGCCCCGTCCCAAGGTGGCAGATCTGGCAGTGTCGGTAGCGGCTCTGCACGCAGCACTTCGCGTTCGTACCGGCGTGCCAGAGACAGGTGCTGAGTTCGCAGAAGGCCGGGTTGCACCAGTGGGTGGTTGATCAAAGCAGCAAGCCCAACCGGGTCCATGCCTTCCGTGGCAAGTTTCGCAACCATGACCAGCAATACACCTGGCGGCGATTGCAGCAGTGGCTGACCCATGGTGTCGTCTGGCACGAGTGTGAAGCGATCCAGTGCAGCGGTCACGCGCCGGGCCAATGCAGCATCAGGTGTGACCAGCGCAACTGTCCGTTCGGGAAGCTCGACTGCAGAACGGATCGCCATTGCGATGGCTGTGGCCTCTTCTTGAGGTGAGCGTGCTTCCAGCAATGTGATGCCTGATGTGGCCACGGGCACCATATCGGCCAGTTCAGCTTTCGCGCCATGCCAGTGGTCTGTGACAGGAGCAGGCCGCAGCGTTTGCGCCATGAGCTTTGCACGTGCGCCCGCACCTGGGCCATGCCAGATGGCAACATCTTCGGGTCTGGCATCCAACAGCGCGAACAAACCACGGAACGGCCCAAGCGGATGATCGGCCGTGGCACTGTCCCAAATATCGCCGGGAGTCGCGGGGTCGAAGCCGGGCAGGATAACGGCACCCTGCGGAAGATGTGCAATCCCGGCCATCAATTCAGCTGTGGACCCAACCGATCCGGTAGACGCTGCGACGATGATGGGATGGTTCGGAGGATTGGTCGCCCAATCTGACACTTGTGCCAAGACCGCCGCTCGCTGGCGGGCACGCGCGTCGACCCGGCCACCCTCATCCTCGGCTAGGATCGCAGGCCAGACCTTCCGCACGATGTCGACAAAGCGCAGGGTCGTCTCCCAATGCCGCGCAGGATCGCCTGTCAGTGCCCCGGTTTCAAGTGCATGGTCCAATCGCTCGGGCGAAATCCCTTCATCGTGGAACTGATCGATCAACAAGGCCAATGCCTCGGCCAGATCGGCTGCCATTGAGCCGGGGGCTAGGCGATCACCCGCTGCCATGTTCGCGTGCAGGAACTGTTCGACAAGGCGGGTCAGACGCAAATGGCGCCGTGCGGGAGCGATGGCCAGCGGGGTCTCTGGCGCGCGCATGGGATCCGCGTGAAACTCGGACATCAGCGTCAACCGCGGCAGAACTGACGGGCCGGAGGCTGTGTCGGCAAGCGCCTCTTCCAGTGCATGACGCGCAAGGGATGTGTTCACCAGTATCTGGATCTGGGCGGTTTCAGCCGCCCCGAGAGGGCTGTAGCGGGCGTGATATCCCTCGGCAAAGGCACGGGCGAACGGAGCACCTGGAGGCACAGCAAAAAGGCGCCCGCGCGCGCTCACTCCCTTGTGCCCCGCAGGACTTCTGTTGCGGCGTCCAACCCCTCTGGCGTCCCGACATCAACCCAAGGGCCGGGTAGCGTCGTCGCCGCCAATCGGCCTGAAGACAGCAAACGGTCCCAGACAATGTTCATTGAAAATGGCCCGGACGGGGCCTCCGCGAGTGCTTTGGGCGCGATGATTTGCGCTCCCGTGTAGACATAGTCCGCAGTGGTTGCATCGCCGCGCCGCCTGGGAGCCAGACCGTTACCCTCCAGAAAGAAATCACCGGGGCGCGTATAAGCCACGGTTTCGGCACGCGGAACCAGTAACAGCAGCACATCCATTTCGGAGGGGTCCCACGATGCTGCCAAAGCGTCCATAGGGTTGGGGCCAGCGAAGACCGCGTCCGAATTCATGACATAAAAAGGGGCAGGGCCCAGAAGCGGCAGGGCGTGGACGACCCCGCCACCGGTTTCCAGGATCTCGGGCTGTTCATCCGAGAATGTGATCTCGGGTGTGTCGCGGCCCGCCAGATGTGTTCGGATCTGATCGCCAAGATAGTGCAGGTTGATCACGGCGCGTCGAACGCCTGCGGCAGTACAATGATCCAGTGTATGGTCCAGCAACGCTCGATCATTCGCTCTGAGAAGCGGTTTTGGCATCGCCCTCGTCAGCGCACCCATCCGCGTGCCGAACCCGGCGGCCAGGATCATGACGGCGTTTGGCTTGGTCATGGGCCGCTCCTGACCCTGGCCGCAACTTGGCTCAACACATCAGGTGTTGGTGGAGGTGCATATGCGGTGATCCAGGCACGCAGAGAGGCGAGTTCCGGATGCGCAAGGTCGTGCTGTAGATGCCCCCAGACGCGCGGAATCAGGTCGAGGTATCGTGGTTTGCCATCGCGCAGGGCCAAACGTGCGAATATTCCCATGATCTTGAGGTTCCGTTGTGCGGCGAGGATTGCATAGTCGCGGCGGAATGTGTTTTGGTTAAGGTCGGGGCGCTCGGACAGGTAGAGCCTGATCATTGCCTCTTGCAACTCCCGGCTAGTATCCCGGCGCGCATCCTCCAATAGCGACATCAGATCATATGCGGCATGACCCGCCAATGCGTCCTGATAGTCGAGCAAACCAACGGCAGCAGTGCCGCCGCGTTCCGGCAACCAGAGCAGGTTCTCAGCGTGAAAGTCGCGCAGGACCGTAACCTCCTTAGCGCCTGCCACAGGGGGAAAGGTTGCCTCCACAAGCGTGCGATAGTCGTCCTTGGCCCAATGAGATCCGTCTGCCGTCGCCGCAGGCAGCCACCACTCGGTAAAGAGCGCCGCCTCCCGCCAAAGCTCGGACCCTGCATAGTTGGCCAGATGGGGTGCCGGGCCAAGATCTGCGAGGCTCACAAGCAGGCGAACCGCCATGGAATACAGATCTGTCTCGGCAGTTGGGATCTTGGTCAAATGCTGCGCATAAAGAGCATCGCCAAGGTCTTCCAGCAGCAGGAAACCCATTGTCGGGTCGTCCGCAAGGATCTCGGGAGCGGATAGTGCATTCGCACGCAACCAGCGGGTCATGGTGATGAATGGCTGCGTATCCTCTCCCTGGTCCGGTGGTGCGTCCATCAATACCGCAGCCCCCTTGGAACCCCGCAGGCGCAAGTAGCGCCGGGCAGAGGCATCTCCCGCCAGCGGGGCCATCTCGGAATCCGCCCAGCCAGCATTATCGAGAAAAGCCAGAATAGCTGTTTCGCGCGACGTCATTTGAGAAATTCCAGCGCTGTTAGAACACGGTCCCATCCGGCGCCTGCGGTGGACAGTTTCAGGTGCCGAGAGTTGTCGCCCGTGATCGTTAAATCCAGGTGCAGGTGGCGCGCGGGCGCGGAGCTCCAACGCTCTGGCCATTCAACCAGCGCTATGGCGTGCTCCATGGCGTCCTCCAGTCCAAGTTCATTCAATTCCTCCGCAGCACCCAGACGGTAGAGATCTGCGTGCCAGATCTCGGCTCGATCGGATGGGCGGGTGTAGACATTTACAAGCGTATAGGTGGGTGATGGAACGGTGAGCGCGGGTGCACCCATCAGGGCGCGGATACAAGCCCTCGCGAGATGTGATTTTCCGGCGCCAAGCGGCCCGGACAGAAGCAACACGTCGCAAGGCGCCAGCGCACAACCGAGTGCGTTGCCAAAAGCCGTGGCTTTTGCTTCGGTCGGCAAGGCGTGCTCGATCGAGGTTGTCTGAAGGGTTGCCGTCATCAAAGGAACACCAAATCAATGCCTACTGGCAGGTGATTTAACCCGGCATATCGCAGGTGTCAGCAGCTTCCGTAGAAAACTCTAACCAGCCCTGTCAGGTTCGGCCGACCGTGCATGTGCAAGTTGGTTGGGGAGGTTCTTCCGTTTGCGTGCCGGACTGAAGCGGCACACAAGCCTGAGCTCCCGCGCTGTCTCGTTTGCTTCGATCTCAATCTCGCCACCGTCGTTCGCGGCGAACTTCTTGGAGACTGCAAGCAAAGGATCGAGTGTCGCAGAGTCGACGCCCGTGCCAGTTGTGGAAGCAAAGACGGAGAATTCTTCACCAGTCCCGCCATCACCGCCAAGCTGAACCCGCGCACCAGAATCGGCGCAGGCCAAAGCGATTGACCCAAGATTGAACAGGATCTGACGCAAGCGGTGCTCGGTGGTGTGCACCGTTGTCTCGTCGGCTGACGCTATGAACGTGACAGGGCTTCCATCGCAATCAGAGTTCTCATTCAGCTGCTTTGCCGTTTGACTGAGCGCTTCGGACAGGTCGCACGTTTCACCGCCATCCTGCGATGAGCTGGTGGGGCCCCCAGATGTGTCAGGAACATCAGAACCATTGGGCCCTGCGCCACTGGGACCTGGGCGATCAGGACCGTCCGGCGGACGTAAAGACTGCACACCTGGTTCAGCAGATGGAGCATGACGATCGCTGAACACCGCCATCGTCGACCCATCGGGCAGGGGTGCGACGCGCACCTGCAAGACACGGCCCGAGCCCATCTGAAGCTCAGTCGACCAGGACCAACGGTTTTCTTCCCCGGTGATGAAACTGTGCAGCCGCTGCCAGAGCGGATCGTTCAATGACAGTTTCTCGCACAGACTGATCAGCTGCCGGGCATGCATTGCGGCATAGATGGTCTCGGAATCCGTGCCCCAAGTGTCATGAAACGCCTGGTTCACGAACTGCAGCAACCCGTTCGCCCCGAACACCGCAATTCCTTCGGTCAATCGGTCCAGCGTAGCGCGGCGGAGGTCGATGGAGTGGCGGTACCTTTGCTCCAGCCGAACGCGCTCGGTTACATCATCGAAGATGAACGCAAGCGAGCCATGCGGGTGGGGCCGCGCAAGAACGCGGATGTTTGATCCGTCTGCGAGGTGCCAAAGGTCCTCGTAGTCCGCAGCCTCGGTGTTCTCGAACAGGCCAAGCAGGCGCGAACGCCAGGTATGAAAATCCTTCAGCTCCGGCAGACGTCTTGTGGTGCGCAACTCGTCAATAATATCGCGTAGGCTGGGCCGCCGGGCGAGCCAGGCCGGTTCCACTTGCCACATCTGCACAAGCGCCGGATTGAAAAGAGCCAGAGTCTGGTTCCGATCGAAGATGGCAAGACCGACGGTCAGGTGCGCGAACGTCTCGGTCATGGTCTGGACGAACCGGGTCAGGGTCCGCTCCGCAGAGGCCGCAGTACCAGCATCAGTGGCCAACCCGATCCGGCTGCCATCGGGCCTGATGATCTCAACCACGTGCAATGACGCAGTTTCCGCATTCTCATTGATGACGATTTCGATGCGCGACTTTTGTGGTTGTCCGGCGAGCACCGGCTGACGGTTCAGCTTGGTTCGCGCAACAATCAGATCCACGGCCTGATCGGCAGTAACGGATGTGTTGCGCACACGGATCTCACCGCCCGACCAGTTGATCTCGCCACTGGCATTGCGGTGCCAGGCGATAATCGGCGCCTCCGAGATCAGACCGTTCAGGGTTTCCTGCTCCCATTGACGCTGTTGCAGGGCGCTGTCTGCGGCACTGATTCGCTGCTCGGCATCGCGCAGCTTCACATCCATCAGCGAGGCGTCACGAATCACGAGACGGATCATCGCACCCGAAGGTGTGCCAATCAGCTCAAATGCTCGCCCATCAGACCCGCGGACCAGCATGTCCATGGGCTCGCCCATCATCTCGAGACGGGTGACGGCATCGCGTGCGCGGGCCGCGTTCTCGCCGACAAGGTCATCCAGCACACGAATGGCCGGTTGATTCTCACAAGGTCCCAAAAGCAGCCGTGCCGCGTCTGAGGCTTGTTTCACCATACCATCAGAGATCAGGAGAACTGCGCCATCGGTCAAGGTCGGATCGGCCTCCCGACGCCCTGCTACATAGTAGAGACGCCAGCAGACAAAGACAAAAAGAATGAGCCCGGCTGATACTGCGATCAGCAGGTCGTTGGCCGACAACGAAACTATAGTTTCACCCCGCAATCATGAATCCCCCTAATTGATAATCATGCGCGTAACTTACACCCCCCGGTTGTATTCACATTCGTGCATTCCAATCAAGCGGTGACGCTGGAATTGCAACGTTGGAGTGTTCTTCTGGCAACTAGGCCGAGAAGCGTTGGTTCTCGCCAAGCGCGCGTCGGGCGATATCGACAGGAACGACGAGCCGGTCCTTGGGCCAAAGCATCTCGATGATCGCACCGGGCGGATGGCGGAGCGCGCTTGGCCGGCCGTCAGGTTCTGCCGTCCAGGTCAGCTGATCGGTACCGTTGGCAAATGAAAGTTGCGCGCCGGTGCGCTCCAGCAAAGTGCGGGCGATAAACAGCCCAAGTCCCATGCCCTTGTAGGTTCCGCCGCGACTGTTCCGGTCTCCGCGGGCGCGTGACGAAACATAAGGCTCGCCCAACCGGGGCAGAATATCCTGGCTGAACCCTGGCCCGTCATCGCCGATGGCAATGCGAATGTCGGCTTCGTCCGTGGTGACGTCGATCCAGACCGTATCTTTGGCAAAATCGACGGCGTTCTGGATGGCATTGCGCAAACCATGAACCAGTTCCGGACTGCGGTGCAGGATCGGCTGTCGTTCTCCGGCATCTGCCAGTGACCGGCCGTCAATGCGAATGATCACTTCCTTGCCGCGGTGGATGTGGTGACGGGCAGCCTCGTCGATCACAGCCGATACGGGCGCTTGTTTAACATGGCTGTCATCGCGACCACCCTGGCTCAGATCAGCCATGATGGCGCCGCAGCGGTTTGCCTCCTGCCGGAGCAACTCGACGTCCTCGGCAAGTGCCGGGTGCCCTTCCATGTCGCGCGCCAGTTCTCCGGCGACCAGCTTGATGGTTGCCAGTGGAGTGCCCAGCTCGTGCGCAACTGCAGCGGCGATCCCACCGATTGCGGCGAGGCGTTGTTCTCGGGCAAGGGCAATCTGGGTCGCGTTCAGGGCCTCGTTCATCAGGTAGCCCTCGACGGTGACCCGGCGTGCATAGAGACTTAGAAACACCAGTCCGATGACGAGCGCCGCGGCGATACCGAACTGATAAAGCAACGGTGCCGCCAGTTCGCGCCCATCGGCCATCATCAGCGGCATATGGACAAAGTGGATCAACGGCACGCTAACCATCGCTGCCAGTCCTAGCCAGATGGTTGATTGCAGCCGCAGCGCCGTCGCAGCGATCGTGACTGGCGCGAGGATCAGGACCACAAACGGGTTGTTCAGACCTCCCGTCAGCATCAGCATGGTTACCAACTGTGCCAGATCGAAGAACTGGGACCAGAGTGTGCCCCGCTCGCTTAACCGCTTCTCTGCTGGATGGACCACGTGCGCCACGATGTTGAAGGACACCGAGGCGGATATGACCAGCGCACACATGGACAGCGGCAGGCTCATCCCCAACACCTGCGTCGCGATCAGCACGGCAGAGGCCTGTCCTGCGATAGCCAGCCACCGCAGCATGACCAGCGTCCGCAGCCGCACCCAATTGCCGCGGGCATCCATGTTGAACAGCGATGTCTGCATTGTGTCGCCCATCGGCAGCTTATCCCTTGTGCTGAAGACAAAGTGAAGGGGTCTGGAGAGGGTCACGATACCGGCACTGAGGCATTCCGTCTCTTGCCTCGACAGGCACGATGACCTTTATTCAACAAAACGGAGGTGACGATGCGCAATCCAATGTTGGCAGTGGCAGCTGCGTTGGTTCTGGCGATCGGTGCGGGTGGAGCATACCTGGCGTTGGTGCCGAGCAAACCCTACCTCTCTTCCGCAATGTTGAACGTCCAGGGGGCTGCGATCGGCGGACCTTTCGAGCTGACGGCCCATACCGGGGAACGCATGACGGACAAGGACGTGATCGATCGGCCCGCGCTGATTTATTTCGGCTACACGTTCTGTCCGGACATTTGCCCGATAGATGTGCAGATCATGGCGGATGCGGTTGAGATCCTGAACCAGAAGGGCATCGATGTCCGACCGGTTTTTGTCACGGTAGATCCGGAGCGTGATACACCGCAGGAACTCGCCTACTATGCTGAGGCAATGCATCCGAAAATGCTGGCGCTGACAGGTACGAAGGATGAGATTCGCGCTGCGGCCGATGCCTACAAGGTTTTCTATCAGCGGGTCGAGATGCCTGGCTCGGCGGCAGGCTATCTGATGAACCACACCGGATTTACGTATCTCATGACGCCGGAGCAGGGGATCACTGCGGCTTTCAGGCGCGACTTCCCACCCGCGCAGATCGCCGCGGATATCGAGTCGGTTCTTTCAGAAATGTGAACGAAGCCGCGTACCGTTTACTTCCAGGTAAATGTTTCACGTGAAACAATCCAGCAACTGGAGTGTTTGTCACGCGGGCGTGCGGCGACCTTCCAGAAGATCGATCAACCGCAGCATTCGATCCCCTGCCACATGCAGCGTGTCCAGCAGGCCTTCGTCCAGTTCGGCGCCCGCTTCACCTGGCATCATGGTGCGCAGACGATCTGACAGGAACACAGCCAGCGCACGGTAAAATCGTGCAGCGAAGCCCTGATCCGTCCGAAACCGCGCAATCAGTGCATGTTGCGGAACCGCAAGGACTCGCGCCGATTCCGAGGCGGAAACTGTCGCGCTGGGTGGCTGCTTCTCGACAAACGACATCTCGCCCAGAACATCGCCGACGCTTAGTTTGGCGACGTTCTGCCCCTTTATGGAGACATCGAACCAGCCTTCGGTGACAATGAACAATTCCTCGATCCGTTGCCCCTCGCGGATCAACACATCGCCGGTGCCCATGCGCCTGACCTCGCCTGTCTTCGCCAACCAGATCAGATCCTGGTCCATCAGATCGCCCAGAATAATCAACCCTTTACGCATGGACATCTCTCAATCCTCCGTCAACTGGCGCCGCGCCAACTCGGCAAACACACCGTTCAAAACCATCAATTCGTCGAAAGTTCCCTGTTCAACAAACCGTCCGTCTTCAAGTACACAGATCCGGTCGGCGTGCCGCACCGTGGACAGCCGGTGCGCGATGGTGATCCGCGTCACCTGCAATGCATCCAGAGTGGCCGTGACCACTGACTGCGTGGCATTGTCCAGCGCCGAGGTGGCCTCGTCGAAGAACAGGATGTTCGGCTTTGCGGCCAGCGCCCGCGCGATCAGGATCCGCTGGCGCTGGCCACCCGACAGCGTGTTCGCGCCCTCGGTGATTGGCGTGTGCATTCCCATCGCGAAGTATTCCAGATCGCGGGCCAACCCGGCGCGTTCTGCTGCATCCAGACAATCTGCCAAGGGCGCGTCACTTGCCCCCCGGATGTTCTCCAAGATCGAGCCTGCAAACAGCTCGCTGGCCTGTAGCACCACGCCGATCTGCCCGCGTACCCGGGTCAGGTCCAGATGACTAAGCTCCTGCCCATCGTACAGAATCGCACCAGTTTGCGCAGTCTCGAACCCAAGCAAGAGCCGAAGCAGGGTAGATTTGCCCGAGCCGGATCCTCCGACAATCGCCATATGCTGGCCGGGTTTCACGCGGAAATCCAACTTGGTCAGGATGGCGGGTAGCCCGGTATCGTAGGCAAAGGTAAGCCCTGACGCTTCGATCTCGCCGCGCAGCTTGCCTGGATCCTGCCGTCCGGCGGCGAGTTCCATTTCTGCTTCCAGAATGGGTTTGGCCCTTTCAACCAGAGGCTGTGCTGTATAGACCTGCAACAGCGCTTCCGACAGGCCGACGAATGCGCCCTGAAACGATCCGAAAGCTGCGAGAAAACCGATGAACACCCCCGCCGGAGCCTCTGCTGCCGCCAGCGCTCCGGCTCCGCCAAACAGGATCATAAGCGTCATGGTCTGGTAGGCATCCGCGAATGCTCCGAAATTGACCGAGACACGGCCTGCCCGCACGCTTGCCAGCCGTTCTTTGCGATAAACCGAGAGCCAGCGTTCCATGGCGCGGTCCTCAGCCGCCGCGGCGCGCAACTTTCCGATACCGTCCAGCGTCTCGTAGGTCAGCGCAGCGATCTCGCCATCCAGCTCGGCGGCCTCCCGGATGGCCTCCATCTGCAGCACACGGGCGATGATGACAGCGATGATGTAGACTGCAACCAAACCTATGCCGATCAGCGCCAGTTTGGCGTCATAAGTCAGCAGAACGCCCAGATAGACGACGGATAGCACCGCTGTCAGCCCGGCGCTCATGACCACTGACACTGCGAGTTGACGCATCTGCTCGACGTTCTCGAGGCGTTGGTTCAGATCGCCGGGGGAAAAGCCCTTGAAGAACCCGACAGGCAGACGCAGCAGCCGATCCGTAAGGGCCGCATTCAGGCCTGTGGCCCCGCGCCCTGCAATGCGCGCCGTGGCAAGTGCCCTTGCCGTTCCAAGTACCGTCGAAACGATCGCAGTTGCGCCCAGGGCGATACCAACGCCAAACAGCAATCCAGGGATGCCCGCAGGTACGATGTCCGATAGTAGCCATGCAGTGGCCATCGGCGTCAGGACGCCAAGGCATGCTGCGATTGCCGCGGCCATAGCCGCCATGATCCCATCGCGGCGATTGCCCTGCCGCATAATGTGGAAGGCCAGCGCCCAAAGCCCGGTGATCCTAGCGGGAAGTGGGGCCGAGACTGTGTGTGCGAGATGGTCGAAGGTTTCGGCTGTACTTGCGCTCAGCCGATGGCCGTCCTTGATGCGGTACCCCTGCCCGTCCCACAACAACGCCGCGAGCCGTGCCTCGTTGCCATCGGGTTCCGCGGGGCTGACCAGCAAGGGGCCATGGTCCCTCCGATACCATCCTTCCTCCAGCAAGACTTCCCGTGCCCGCAGCCCTGAAAGGCGGCAAAGTGCGGGGACCGACACGCCTGCTGCGATCGGCGGCTCGGACAGATCGGCGGCGTCCACTTTCAGTGCCGTCGCGATCTGCTGAATGGCTCCGGTCACGTCGTGGGCGCCATTCGTCTGGCCAGTCGACCCGGCCAGCCGCCCCAACGTATCGGCATCAGACCGAGCGCGCGCATCTTCGAACAGCGTTGCGAGTGTTTCCATTCGAGCGCTGGCGGCGCCCAACAGGGACTTAGATGCGGCAGCCTCGGCCATTGCATCCGGCAGATCTGGTGCATGCTCTGCCGTCAGTTCCGTCCATTCGGCGACAGCCTGCGGGAGGCCAGGATGGTCTGGGGGCAGCGGAGACAATTCCAGCTGGCCAACTGTGACCACCTGCAAAAGGCAATCCGCGCCGTCCAGCAGCGGCAGGATCGTTGCCCCCTCCGCGACCACTGCCAGCAGATCCCGGCCAGAGGCTGAGATCAGGTAGACTTCGGCCTCGCCATGCATAACCCGCCAGCCCACAGGGTCCCTCGGCAGGGCAACGGGAGCGCCACCGTCCAATGACAACGCCGTCGGTTGCTTCGCCAGTTGCGGAGTTGTGGACACGCCCTCCATGCTCACGCTTCGATCAGATGGGCATAGAGCCCCTGACGCGCCAAAAGGTCTTCATGGCGTCCGCGCTCGGCGACTTGGCCGCGATCCAGCACAACGATCTCGTCGCAATCGCGGATCGCTGACAAGCGGTGCGCAATAACGATGCAGGTCGTACCGCGACGGCGGATCGCTTCCATGACCCGGTGTTCGGTGATCGGGTCAAGCGCTGAGGTCGCCTCGTCCAGCACAATGACCGACGGGTTTGTTGCCAGAGCGCGTGCGATTTCCAGCCGTTGTCGCTCGCCACCTGAAAAGTTACGACCGCCAACAGCAATCTCGGCATCATATGCCCCTGGACGCGCCGCGATGGTCGCGTGGATCTGAGCATCATGCGCTGCGCGGATCAGGTCGGGCTCGGGGATCGTGTTGTCCCAGAGCGTCAGGTTCTCGCGCACTGTGCCGCGGAACAGAACGACTTCCTGGCGCACATAGGCCAGCCGGGCTGCCAGAGCCGAACGAGCCCAATCACCATGTGCGCGTCCGCCGATCTCGAGCGTACCGCCGCGCGGTTCGGCAAGTCCGGTGATCAGTTTGCCGACCGTGGATTTCCCGGACCCCGAAGCGCCGACCAGCGCGACGCGCGTGCCGGGCGCAAGCGCGATGTCCAACCCGTCGATCAGTGGCGGGTCCAGCGGTGCATACCCAAAGGTAACGTCGCGCAGCACGACCGACCCTGCTGGCACGGCGTCGGGCGTCTCGGGGCGACCTGGGTCAAAACCTGGATCGACCTCCTGTTCCAGAATATCGTCCAGCCGTTGGGTAAAGGACCGAAGCTGCTGCAACTCGGCGCCGAACCCGGCCAGGCCAGTCACAGGTGCAGCAAAGGACGCTGCAAGCGACTGGAATGCTACCAGTTCGCCAAGTGACATCTCGCCCTGCATCACGGCATAGCCACCGCCGATCAGCACCAGCACAGCTATGAACGTCGAAACCAGACCTGGAAGTGGTGAAATCCACGCTGATGCGCGCGCTGCTGCCTGCGTTCCGTTCGTGACGTTGGCAAGCAGTCCGGTCCAGCGGGTGAACAGCATGTCTTCCGCACCCGAGGCCTTGAACGTCTCCATATCCTTCAGCCCGGCTACGCGCGCACCCATCATCTTGCCACTCTCGATCGAGATCTTGCGATAACGTTCGGACATGATCCGGGTCGATGCCAGAAGGATCACGACATTCACTGCGGCCAGCGCGGCGACGGCCAGTGTCAGCGGCGCGTGATAGGTCAGCATGACCACGAGAAAGAGGCTCGCGGTGATGACGTTCAGGGCTGCCCCTGCCAATTGCCCGGTCAGCAAGCTGACGAGCCCCTCGTTCAACCGCACTCGATCTGCGACCTCACCTGCAAAGCGTTGGTCAAAGAACGAGATCGGCAGCCGCAACATATGGCTGAACAGATCGCGCCCGGTCGACAGTGTCATCGCTTCGCCAAGTCTCAGCATTGCCATGCCCTGCACCCGGATCAGGATGAACCGTGCAATCGCAGTGATCCCCATGCCGATCAACAATGGCCCCAGCCAGTCCTCCAGCGAGCGCACAAGCACGTAGTCGACAAAAACCTGGCTGAAGAGAGGTACGACGATTCCCGGGATCACCAGCGCTAGCGCGATCAGGAAGACGAACAGGATGGCCCAGCCGAACCCGCGTGTGCGTCGGATCAGCGATGGGATCAGGGGTGGGCGTGTGTCTCCCGACTGGAACGTCTCACCACGTTCGAAGACCAGTACCACACCCGTAAACGCGTCTGAGAACTCGGTGAGTTTCTCCGTGCGCCGCCCTGATGCCGGATCGTTGATAAACACACGATTTCCCGAGACACCTTCGACCACGAGAAAGTGGTTGAAGTTCACAAAGGCGATCATCGGACCTTTCATGTCGCGCAGATGCTCGGGCTCGGCCTTCATGCCCTTGGCGGTCAGCCCGAAGGTGCGGGCAGCTTTCAGCAGGCTCGACGCCTTGGCCCCGTCACGTGACACCCCGCAAAGCGTGCGCAGTTCGTCCAGCGGTGCGAACCTGCCGAAATGGCCAAGCACCATGGCAAGGGACGCGGCACCGCATTCAGCTGCCTCCAGCTGCAACACCGATGGCGTGCGGGCGCGGCTGGACAGGCCAAACATCAGGAGCCGTCCTGCTCCAGCGCCAAGGCGAGTTTCTTCGACAGCCCCGGCACGACAAGGTCGATCATGGGCTGTTCCTCGATCACGATCTTGCCGTTCAGCAAAGTGCCAGCGTTGACGCCCGAGACAGGGCCTTTCGACGATGACCAAGCGAAGCCGGTCGTGGTTGACGGATCGGCGGTCAGGGACACACGAACTTCGATCGGGGCACCGGCCAACGAAAGCTGCTCAACCAACTGGTCGTTCTGAAGCACGCGGCGCATTCCTTCGGGTGTGGCGGGCAGGGGCGATACGGAAAGGATGGTCGCTTTGATGTGCCCGTAAACCTCGGTCTCGACGGTCGTAGGGGCGATTTCGGCGGCCATGCCGGGCTCGATCCGCTTACCCTCGGCGGGGGGCACATACATCAACGCTTGTAGGTTCCGCCCCTCACCCAGCTGGGTCAGTGTGGCTATTGCACCGCCCGCGGGCAGGACGTCTCCGACATTGACCTTCAGTTCGACCACCTGCCCGGCGCGCGCGGCGCGAATGACCTGCTCCTCGGCCAAACGGGCTCGCAGCCGGTCGATGATGCGAGCCTGCTCGTCCATCGCCAGCTGGTCCTCAAGTTGTTCGAATTCGCGCTGGGAGTCCCGCTCGGCGGCTTCGAGACGCACTTTCTGGGCGTCTTCATCCAGTACGGCGATGCGTTCTGCAAGGTCCGAGACCGCGATTTGTGCTTCGATCAATCGGATTTCGGGTACGACCTTGCGCCGAGCCAGGGGTGCGAGCTTTTCAGCCCGTGATTGCAGCAGCGGAAGACGCTCGCTCAGCGCCTGAATCGTGCCACCGATGGTTTCGAGCCTGCGCCTGTCAGCGCGTCCTTCCCGCTCGGTGCGTTCCCGATGCGCGGCCATGAGGCGTGTGAACCGGTCCTGAAGATCCACCAGTTTTGCTTCGGCTCCGGCCAGTTCCCGGCGCAGCTCCGAGCGCGACAGCGTCGCGACAACCTGGCCATCTGCGACCAGATCACCAGGTACGATCTCGATGGACTGCAACAAGCCGCCCTGTTCAGAGGCCAGCTCGGCCTGTACCGCACGGTCGATCAGTATGCCCTGCCCCCCGACCTTGACGGGGGCCTTGGTCTGGGCGGCCCATATTGCGCCCAAGCCTGTGCGCCGAACGAAGCATACAAGGATCAACCAACCGCTGCTGCCGACCAGCCGTGTCGGGCGGTCAACCCTTTCGGGGCTTGCCATGCGTTCAAGCGCGGCCTTGCGGAAAATTTCTCTCGCCATTGTACCACTCCCTGAAGGCGCAAGAAGATCGTACCGCAACTGCCGGGCAGCACAAAACTTTTACGAAATGTACAGGATCGGAGCTCTCGCAGCCGCGAATCACCTTGCGTGCCGGGTCTGGTGCGCGGCAGCTTGGTACTGCTCGAGGTGCGAAAACAGGAAAAACAAGCACAGCCCAAGATGCAGCATTCGCATATTCTCTTGCCATCCTGCAATCAGTGGTCCGGATAAGTGCTAATTCTCGTCGCATTTTCGGACATGCTCAAAAAGGGCCTGGCGCAGCGGTGGTTTCGGCCAATTTCAGCCACATTCAAGATCATATCTGTGCCTATGTTGGCGGCGGATACGTTTGGGCTGGGGCAGGTTGTCCAAAAGTTCAGAGAATTATCTGCGATGCCTACGGCCATATTGGCCGAATGAGTGGAAGATCCGATCGCATCAGGAACTGCGGTTCGGATATTGAGAACGGGACTTAAGGAGACCGGCATGACCACGTACACGTTTACGGCGTATGAGGAGCAGGACCTGCTTCAAGATGGCGACAGCAATCTGAATGTCGGAGATACGATCGAAGTTCCGGGCGGCGCCAGTGTCACCTTCACAGTTCAAGACGACGACAGCACGCTTTCGGGCGACAACTATGTGAACGAAAACGCCTCTGACAGCACGGGGCAGACGGCGTCCATAACCGAGCCGGGAGGCGGTGAGGTCGGCAATGGCGGCCAGATCTACGCCGAAAGCTACTATTGGGTGTACGATAGCAACGGCACCTGGTTCCTCATGCTCGAGATCGAGCAGGAAGGTACAGGCGAACAATACTATACGTTCCATGAAGCGTACGGTACGCCGCCCTCCGGGACGACGCTGACAGTTCATTCCGTATGCAATGTGTCTTCGGAGTGGGTCGACTACAATTGTCTGGACGCTGGCGAAGTTTCCGCGCCGGGATCCATTGCTGGCCGGTACTTTTATGACTCGGATGGCGACAACACCGAGTGGAACGCCGATACCAACAGTTGGGAGGAGGGCGTCAGCGGGAAGCTGGTGTTTCTCTTCGATGCGAACTGGAACGAAGTTGCGCGAACCACAACGGATCAGTGGGGCAACTACAGCTTTGATGGTCTCGAACCGGGTACCCATCATGTGATGTTCGAAGGCACCGAAGGCGCCGACTTTGTTCAAGCAGATGTGGGCGACCACGGCGCAGACTCGGATGTCACGTGGACAGACCAGAACGGCACAGGTGGTGTCTGGGGTGTGCAGGTACATCCCGGTCAGACGGTCTCGAACGTCGATGCCGGGATCAGGAACACCCTGACGGACGGTAACGAGGCTTCGACCGTGGACGAGGACGCTGGCGTCGTCGCCCTGACAAACGTCCTGCTGAATACCGTAGATCCCGAAGCGGGCGATCCGGTGGTATATGCAGTATGGGGCGAAAACGGGCCGATGACCGGTAATGTCGGGCAGCCGATCGCAGGGTCCAACGGCGGGATCTTCGTGATCAATGCAGATGGCTCGATCACATTCGATACCAATGGTGCGTTTGACAGTCTGGCGAACGGTGAGACGACGACCACCGATATCTGGTATTGCGTCAAGGACGCGGCCGGCAAGATCGTCGAGTCGAAATACACTGTGACCATTATCGGCGAGGACGAGCCGATTGTCGTCACCGCTGCCGATGACTTCATCACGGTCTTCGAAACCGAGACCGCCGGTGATCTGGAGATCCTCGAGGACGGGTCGGACTCGGTCCTCGACAACGATACCCAGAACGGCGTCGACTATACCGGAAACGTTGTCGAGGTTAACGGAGTCGCCGGTCAGGTCGGTCAGTTCATCGACCTCGATGGCGGCGGTCGGGTCATGATCAACGCGGACGGCACCGTCGATTTCGACGCCAATGGCGACTTCGACGCGCTGAACGATGGCGATAGCGATGTGGTGACGGTCGACTACACGATCCGTACGCAGGAGCAGGCTGACAAGCCTCAGAACGTGCTGATCGTGATCGACGTGTCGAACTCCACGGTCAGCCTTGAATCCGGCACTCAGAACGTCTTCGACGGCGCTGATGTTGGCGATGTCAACGGCGATGGCCGAGCAGACACTGTACTGGACGCCCAGATCGTGGCCGCCCAGGCGCTGATCGACGATCTGCGTAGCCAGGGACTGGACCCGTCGCTGGTGAATATCGGCATTGCGACGTTCTCGGGCGTCGATACGACTGGTGGATCTGCCTACAATGACGCCACAGTGGACTCGGAAATTGTCGGCACCTTCAACCTGAATGATGCAGGGATAGACAGCGCGCTGGCAGGCATCCTGTCGGGCAGCTGGACCAACTATGAGGCGGGCCTTTCGGAAGCTGAAAGCTGGTTTGGCGCCAATGCCCAGGCGGGCGACGGCAACACGATGTACTTCCTGTCGGATGGTCGCCCGATCACGAGCTACGAGAACGGTGCCTATGTCGAGCAGGACACTGCTGCGTTCCTCGACGAGTTGGGCCAGATCGAAGCGAACTACGGCGCCAACATTCATGCGGTTGGCGTGGGTGCAAACTCGAGCCTCGAGGTGTTGGACCAGATCGACAACACTGGCGGCGCCGTTCAGGTAACGGACGCGGCCTCGCTGACGGCGGCGTTGCTGAACACTGCCGACATCGACACCGAACAGGCCAGCGCGACAGTCACGATCAAGGTGCTGGGCGAGGACGAGCCGGTGGTGGCACTGGCAGCGGTTGATGACTTCATCAAGGTGGCGGAAGCCGAGACTTTCGGCGACACCGAAGCCATCCTCGACAGCTTTACCGACGACAGCGCGGCCACGAACATTCTGGCCAACGACAACCCGGGAGGCGATCTGCCGACCGAAGTTGCGACCGTCATCGTGAACGGTGTCGAGGGCAATTTCGGCGAGTTCATAGACATCCTTGTCAACGGCGAGAATCGTGGCCGGGTCAAGATCTTCGAGAACGGCGAAGTAGATTTCGACGCGAACGGTGATTTTGACGCGCTGGAGGATGATCAATCCGAGACCGTGACCTTCGACTACACGATTGCCCGCGGCAGCCCATCGACGACGCAGTCTCGTATGATCGACTTCGAAGGGTTCAATGCAGGCGATGTCGTGTCAGGCGTCGAAGGCGTGACGATCTCGGCGGTCCGCGATGGTCAGACTTCCAGCGTCAACCAGGCCATGATCTTCGACACCTCCAGCCCAACCGGCGGTGACACCGATCTGGCGACCAGCAATCTGGGCAACGTCCTGATCGTTACCGAAGACGGTGACAGCTCGGACCCGGACGACAACTGGAGCGGTGGCACGTTCGTGTTTGAATTCGACACGCCAAGCACCGTCGACAGCATCACGTTCCTCGACACCGAAGAACCCGTTCCCACGGTTCGGTTCTTCGATGCAGATGGTGGTCTGATCAGCGAACAGGATGGCCCTGTTACCAATGATGGCGGTCAGGAAACCCGCAGCTTCGATGTCGACAATGTTGCGCGTATGGAAGTCGAGCTGCAGGGCTCAGGTGCGATCGACAACATCGCGTTCACCGAAACTGTGGCCGGGAACCAGGAAGTTGCCGAAGCGACCGTGACCGTGCTGGTTGAAGGCAGCACGGATGACAACCCCACGCCTGATGATCCCGTATACACGTTGCGGGGCGACGTGACGACTGATGATGCGGAGACACAGACGCTGACTTTCGTGCTGGACCACTCGTTCGATATGTATCGCCGTCTTCCAAGCCTTCAGGTGGAAGATACCAACGGGGATGGCAGTAACCAGGTCATCGATGCGGTGCTGGGACAGATCGCAGATCAGATCGCCAGCGCGGGCCTTGACCCTCAGCAAAAGGTCCACTTCGTGCTGGCCGGTGAGAACGCGCCTGTATCGCAGCTTACCCTGACGGCTGGTGCTGTCGTCGCGGCGATTGCAGCAGGCAACTTGCCCGCACAGTTCAATCAGGCGCTGGCTCAGGCTCCAGGTTCGGAAGTCGCAGAAGGTACGGACAAGGCGGTCAACTTCGCTCAAGCACTGGAGGCGGCCAAGGATTACATCACCTCCAATGGCACCCCTTCGGGTCCGAACGAGTTTGGTCCGCCGAACTCGGGCTTTGGAGAAAACGGTGCCGACGATGACCAGATTGTCGTGATCACGGCAACAGACGGCACCGACAGTTTCTTTCAATACGACGGCTTGGAGAGCGGCGACACAACCGAGCAGGACCTTTACCTGAACCTGGCGGCGACGTTGGAAGATGACAACGGGATCGACGCGGACATTCAGGTGATTGCGGTGAACACCGGTATCAATCTCGCTACCATCGGGGCGGACTATTACGACATCGCCTTCAACCCTGATGGCAGCGTCAACACTACGATCATCGACCCAAGCAACACGTTCGATCCGCTCCTGCTGGTCGATCTGGACAGCGATGGCATCATCACCAATGCAACCGATGCCGAAAGCTTTGGCCTCGAAAGCCTGGTGGCGCCGGCAACAGTCACTGCCGGTGAAGTTATCAGCATCCAACTCGGTGGCGAGACCATCGAGGTGGACGACGATCTGAACGTGCCTGGTTTCGAGTTCGAGTTCGTCGACCTTATCGAGAACCCGGCAGACATTGGGGTCATCGTCAATGTCGACAGTACTGGCGATGGGGTTGCGGATCAGTCCTTCGATGTCACCAGTACTCTGATCGAGACTGATCTGGGCAACGACTCGTTCCTGTTTGAGTTCGATCTGAACGTGCCGGAGCAGTTGCTGGTCTGATTCACACAATTAGGCAAAGATATAGGGGCGGGTCTGGGAACGGACCCGCCCTTGTTATTTTAGAGCTATTTCCCGGCTCTACCTTGATTTTCCTGTATCCGACCTGCCACCATCGGTCCGTATCGGAGGACCCCCATGATCGAAACCTTGTTGCCGCCTGAAATCGGCACGCTTGCAGCTGCAGCATTGATGGCGGTCAGCTTTGTCGCATCGCTGATCACCGCGGCATTCGGCATTGGCGGCGGCGTGGTGATGATTGCGGTACTGGCATCGCTTTTGCCGCCTGTGGCGCTGATTCCCGTGCATGCTGTGGTGCAAGTGGGCTCGAACGCGGGCCGAGCGCTGATCATGCGTGCGCACATAGACTGGCCAACATGGATGGTCTTTTTGGCGGGCACAGTTGTAGGCGTCGCCATTGGCGGGATGGTTGTTGTCGATCTGCCATCTCCACTGATTCAGATAGGGATCGGGCTGTTCATCCTCTGGACGATTTTTCTGAAGCCCCCTGCTTTTCTGCGCCATTCAGCCTGGCTGGCAGGTGGCGTGTCTTCGGTGCTGACCATGTTCTTCGGTGCGACGGGGCCATTCGTGGCGGCCTATCTCAAGACACGCGAGTACGACCGCATGAGCCATGTCGCGATGCAGGGCGCGTGCATGACGGCACAGCACCTGCTGAAAGTCGTGGCCTTTGGCGTGCTTGGCTTTGCCTTCGGTCCATATCTGCCGCTGATTGCCGGCCTGATCGCGTTTGGGTTCCTCGGAACAGTCGTGGGCCGAAAAGTGCTGATGAAGATCGACGAGGCAATATTCAAGCGTGTGCTGAACGGGATTCTTATCGTATTGTCCCTGCGGCTGATCTGGGCAGGGGCATCAAGCTATCTTTAAAAGAGTGCTATCAATGGCGCTGCACGAAAGACTCCTGAATTCCAACGCGAAGTGCAACGGTCTATGCGAAGCGCAATCTGACATCTTTGCCGAGCTCTGAGAAGAGTGCCTGCAGTGGCGTGCGATTGCCCAGGCATTTTCTCGGCGTGAGGTTGTAGGTCATGACGATCTCGG
>JBGCFK010000500.1:0-5647 GCA_045106875.1 Paracoccaceae bacterium
TAACGCACACCCTACGGGCCGCAGGAATTGCCTAGCTGTTGCCCTGTTTTGTGAACATCGCAGCGTCTGCCGCAGCTTTGCGGATTGCGTTACTTTTATGGACTGTTTCCATGTATTCCGCCTGCGGGTCGCTGTCGTAGACGACACCGCCGCCCGCCTGCACATAGAGCTTGCCGCCCTTCACCACGCCGGTGCGCAGCGCGATGCAGGTGTCCATCTCGCCGCCTGCCGAGAAGTATCCGACGCCGCCTGCGTAGACGCCGCGTTTTTCCTTCTCCAACTCGTCGATGATCTCCATGGCGCGGATCTTGGGCGCACCGGACACCGTTCCTGCGGGCAGCCCCGCCAGCAGCGCCGAGATCGCATCCTGGTCCTTGCGCAGCACCCCATCCACGTTCGAGACGATATGCATGACGTGAGAGTAAAGCTCGACATTGAACTGTTCGTTCGGGTCCACACTGCCGATCTCGGCCACGCGGCCTACATCGTTGCGGCCCAGATCCAGCAGCATCAGATGTTCGGCCTGTTCCTTCGGATCGGCCAGCAGATCTTCTTCGAGGGCCTTGTCTTCTTCCGGTGTCTTGCCGCGGGGCCGTGTGCCGGCAATGGGCCGGATCGTGACCTTGCCGTCCTTTACGCGTACCAGAATTTCGGGCGAGGCACCGACGATCTGGAACCCGTCAAGATCGAAATAGAACATGTAGGGCGAGGGGTTCAGTCGCCGCAGCGCGCGGTACAGACCGAACGGCGGTACGTCCAGATCCAGCGACCAACGCTGCGAGGGGACGCATTGGAAGACATCACCTGCACGGATGTATTCCTTGGCCCGCTCGACCATGGCCAGATACTCAGGCTTTGTGGTGTTCGACACCGGACTTACGGCGCGCACGGCATCCTGCGGGGCAGGTGTCACGGGAGTGTAGGCGGGCGCTCGATCCACCGCGGTCAGCGCCTCCTCCAGCCGGACCGCTGCCGTGTCATAAGCCGCCTCGGCATCGACGCCGGGATCATGCCAGACGGGCGCGCAAAGCGTGACCTGATCCCGGATGTTGTCCACAATGGCTATTATCGATGGGCGCAGCAGCACGGCATCCGGCAGGCCCAGAGGGTCCGGATTGGCCTCGGGCAGTTTTTCAACCAGCCGTATCATGTCGTAGCCGAGATATCCGAACAGGCCTGCCGCCATGGGAGGCAAGGCCTTCGGGATCTCCATTGCACATTCCGCAAGCAGAGCGCGCAGGCTGTCGAGGCTGGGTCGGTCGTCTCTGGAAAAGCCGCCCTTGCGGTCATGGCGGGCAGCGCGGTTGATCTCGGGCTTGTCACCCCGGCAACGCCAGATGAGATCGGGCTTCGCACCGATGACAGAGTAACGGCCACGTATCTCGCCGCCGGTGACGGATTCGAGAATGAACGAGTCTTTCTCTGCCGCAGTCAGCTTCAGCATCAGTGACACAGCAGTGTCCATGTCGGCCACCAGATCGGTCCAGAGCACCTGATTGGCACCCTTGGCATAAGTTGTGTCAAAGGCAGCCCGTTCGGGGAGGATTTTCATGGGCCCTGTCCGCTACATGCCGCCCGAACCGGCACCATAGCCGATCTGGTTCAACTGCTCGAACACACCGTCCACGGCCGATACGCTGACTTGTGCGCCATGCCGGGCTTCAAGCGCGCGGGCGAAGTATTCCAACTGGTCGCGGGCCAGTGAGTTCGAGAAGATATCGCCGACTTCCTGCGCCTCGATATCCAGATCCGCGCCTTCCAGCGCCTCCAGCCCAGTGATTTTCGCAATCACGGCGGAACGCCCATCGCTGGACCTGCCCACAACGGCATCACCCTCGTCCGCCGAAAACATTGCTCCGATCAGCTCTGGCGCAAAACCGGGGGGAGGCGCGGAACGCGCGAACGCGCCAACCGCATCGGTTTGTTTGCCAAGTACTCCGGCGATGACATCGAGATCGCCGCCATGTTCCAGAACCAGTTGGGTTGCCTGCGCCTCCAGAGCCTCGACCCGCTGCACATCCTGCCATACCGCGGTCACGTCCGGCTTGATCTCCTCCAGCGGCGGCAGAGCAGTCTCGGCAATGCGGTCCAGCATGATCAGGACGAAAGAGCCATCCTGTAACTCGACGATGTCGCGTTCCTCGTCGATGGTGGCGTCAAATACCTCGCCGGTGAAGCGCACGTCGCCTGCAACTTCAGGAGCTGCGCCCTCTGTGACGCCGCCGCGCCGGTCCAGTCCGCCAAAGCTGCGCAGCACGAGCCCGGTCTGCTCGGCAAGTTCCGGCAGTTCCGCTCCGCCGGCGCGAATGTCATCCAGCTGATTGACCTTTTCGTTGACGACCGAGCGCGCCCGCTCGCGTGCAATCGCGTAGCTGATCCCATCGCGCACGACTTCAAACGGCTGCTGGCCGCCAGCCTGCACTGCGGTGACATTAAGAATGACGGTGCCGAACAAACCCTCGATCGGTCCTGCGAAACCCGGTTCGCTCGCAGCGAAGGCGGCATCCGCTGTGGGGCCTGCAAGATCATCCTGACGCACCGTACCAAGCGCGATATCGTCCAGGCTGAGGTTCTGCTCGGCAGCGATTTCCGCAAAGGAGGCGCTGCCATCCGTCAGGCGCGTCATGGCGGCCTCGGCGGCGGCAGGATCCTGAAACACGATCTGCTCGACCGTACGGGTCGCCTCGACGGTATAGGACGCCTGATTGGCCTCGTATGCTGCGCGCAGTTCATCCTCGGACGGCGCCAGACCCTCGGCCAGTTCTGCGGGGTCGATGCGCAAGTAATTGCCCCAGCGGCGCTCTGGCGCCTGGAACTGGTCCTTGTTTTCGTCAAACCATGCGGTCAGCGTCGCGTCGTCAGGCGTTCCGGGATCCGGCGCGTCAATGAGCGTCAGCCGAAGGACCGAAGCAGACCGGCGTTCTCCATCGAACTTGGCGATTGTCTTGGCAAGCGCGTCCGGGGTCACAACGCCCGTGGTGACCGAATCGGCGAGGATCTGTTCGCCCAGCAACCGCGCGGTCAGAGCCTCGAACGAGCGCGGCGAGTAGCCCTGCTGCCCGATCACGCCCTGATAGGCCAGTTGGTTGAAGTTGCCTTCTGCGTCCAGAAAGCTGGGATTGGAGGCAATCGTGTCACGGATCGCATCGGCGGGAACCGCGATGCCCATGGTCGAAAGCTCCTCGGCATAGGTTGCCTCGCGCACCAGTGCGGTCAAGATCCCCTGATCCACGCCGGCTGCGCGGATATCTTCAAAGTTCACCAGCTCGCCCGCCTGCTGCGACAAGATCGATTGCTGGCGTGTCAGCGCATTCACGAACTGTTCGGAGTTAACCTCGGTATCGCCTACATTTGCGATGGTCGTCGTGCGCCCGCCCGTGAACACATCGCCAATGCCCCAGACCGCAAAGCTGAGAATCAACAGAGCAAGCAGGATCTGGGCGAAGATCGACTTGACGCCTCGGCGGAAGAAATCGAGCATGTGGGCCTCGTTTGAACGTCTTGGGGATCAGCTATCGGCTGGTGTGTAAGCATCAAGGCCGCGTCGGGCAAGGAGCCTGCGGTAACCTTTTCGCGTACCGTTTTCCGGCTCAGGCCCTGTAGGCGGCCAGTCGCGCCACGGTTTCGCGGATTCCGTTCGCGTCGGCATTGGCAAAGGCCACACGCAGCGCCGAGTGCGGGGCGTCTTTTGGGACAAACATCGACTCTGGCAGGACCAGCAGTGATTGTTGCCGGACAAGCGCGCGGGCGGCTTCCATCGAAGACCTGTCGCCCGGCGGGCTCATCCACGCAAAGTAGGCCCCGACGCCATGCAGGTCCCATTCGGGAAGGTGCGCCGTGGCCTGCTCGCGCAACAAGGCCCGTCTGTCCGCATAAACCTGCCGCTCCGAAGCGACCCAATCACCCAGATGCTGCAGCCCGTGCAATGCTGCGATCTGGCCCATCTGGCCTGGGCAGATCGTCACTGTGTCGAGGAACTTCTCCACTTCGGCCAGTCGAGCCTCCGAGGTCACCAGTGCCCCCACACGGTGTCCCATCAGCCGGAACGTCTTCGAAAAGCTGTAGAGATGGGCGAAATGCCCCTCCCATCCCGATTGCTGAAAGAGATCATGCGGCGCGCCGGGCTCAGAATGGAAATCCTTGTAGGTCTCGTCCAGCACCATCAGCACACCCGCATCGGCACAGACTGCCAGCAGCGCGCGGAGCAGGTCCGGAGGGTACTCTTTGCCTGTCGGGTTGTTCGGACTGACCAGCGCGAGCGCGCGGACCTCTGGTGTCAGAGCTGCCCGCACTGCGTCCGGGTCCGGCATCAGGTCGGTACCAAGGGGCAGGGGCACACATCCGATCCCTGCCATGTCCAGCCACATCTTGTGATTGAAGTACCATGGGTAGGGCAGCATCACGGTATCGCCTGGTCCCGCCACCGAGGAGACGGCCGCACAGAAAGCCTGGTTGCATCCGGCGGTGATCGCCACCTGCTTGGGCGCAATCATACCGCCATAGGCATCTGACCACTTGGCTGCGACCTCTGCCCTCAGATCGTCATTGCCCAGCACGGGGCCATAGAAATGTGCACCGGTCTCGTTCAGCGCTGCTTCCGCCATACGCTCGCGGATGGGCAGGGGTGGAGGTGTTGCAGGCGCGGCCTGGCTCAGATTGATCAGAGGGCGATTTGCCGGGAAAGTGACTTCCTCGGTCCAGCGGCCTGCCTCCATGATAGGCGACGCTGCTGCCGTCTGAAGATTGATATTGAACCTGGACATTGGCGCCCCCCGATAACTTGAGGGGACGCTAAGGCGCGGTGGGCGCTGTGCCTAGAGGCAAATCGGTCGTTTCACTTCATGATCTGGACGGCGCGCATGGTTGAGGTTGGTTTTGCGGCTGTCTGCGTGGTTGTCTCGGCGTCGCATTTGACCAAATACGCATCGGACAATGTCGAACCCCTGAAGTTGGCGTCAAATTCGGGCAATGCCTGATATCCCGAAGCCTCAGTTCCGGCCTTTGTCCCGCCGGTCACGTTGTCGAGATCTCTGTCATCAATTGGTTTCGCGCACATGGGTTCAGCCTCGCTTCAGGGTGACGTTGCTGTATTTGACCATGCCCGGCATCTTTGCGCCGGTGCTGTCCGCATAAGGGCCATCGGGGCGGATCAGGATCACGCCACCGCTATCATCGTCGTCGCCAGCTGTGGCAGTGGGGATGCTGACCTGGCGGGCCAGAAGAACATGCTCTCGCGTCTGTCCCCCGACTGCAATGTCCAGATCCGTGTCGGTCAATGTGGTGTTGGTCATGTCAATCTCCTTCTGAAACTGTGTCTTGTTGAGAGATATCCGAAACAACGGATCCCATCTGTACCATCCGCTACAGGTTGACCCGGCTGCATCTGCGAGGCATCAGGCGGGCCATGGCTGCACCTCCGATCCTCACACTTTCCGACATCACGCTTGCCTTTGGCGGGCGACTCCTGTTTGCGGGGCTGGGACTGGCGATTGGGCCGGGTGAGCGGATTTGTGTCGTTGGGCGAAATGGTTCAGGCAAGTCCACGCTGATGAAGATCGCGGCGGGACTGTCGGAGCCCGATGGTGGCGAACGATTCGTCCAGCCGGGCAAGTCGGTGGCCTATCTGCCGCAGGACCCGGATCTGTCA
>JBGCFK010000501.1:0-6910 GCA_045106875.1 Paracoccaceae bacterium
TCTGCTTCAGGAGCACCCCAACCCAGCGGGACTGCCGACGTTTGATGAGCATGGCGAGGCCAGTTGGCTCCCAATACCGAAACGCCTCGACCTCGTCCCATGTGAAATCCAGCCAGCCATGGAAGCCAACGGCCATGCCGAAACCCTGTTTGTCCATGCGCAGAAGCATGCCCCGCCGCGAGCCCCTGCGGATGAAATACCAGGCGAGTACCGTGAATCCAACTGTGCCCGACAGCGCAAATGCCCGGATCAGCAGCTTGGCACCGTCAATCTGGGTCTGATGGATGAGGAACATTACCGCGATCACAAGACACATGCCCCCCGCAAGACGCCGCGTACCGGGCGCGGCGTTGAAGACGACCTCGGTGATCTTCTTCTTGGCACGAAGCTCTTCAAGCCGGGACTTTGTTTTGGGCACACGGGTCATTTCACGGAGTACTCTGTCAATCGCCTGCTCAGAACAGCCACAAGATCATTGACCGGGCGATCAATCTCATCCTCGTTCAAACGAAGTGGATCTCCCAGCGTTCCAAGCCATTGCAAAAGGCCAATCCATGTCTGGCCAAGCCGCTTATATGTTGTAGCGGCGTCCTTTAGGTCTATCGATAATCGCATCTCGTCAGAGTCGCCCACGGAAACCGCGCGGAAAGCATGTATTTCCTGCCAAGCTATGGGACCAAGCTTACCGATCAACGCGCGATGAACTGTAACCCCCCCAGGCCTCGCAACAAGCGTCGGCCGGGGCCGAATACCATAGACCACACCTCGTAAGAACGGCCAACCGAAGCAAAGCAACCCGAACCAACCGTATGTCGGTGGAATAAACCAGTCTTCCAGGCGCACTCCATCCCAGTAGATCAACATTCCGGACGCCCCCAACCCAAAGGCCATAAGCATCAGTGCATCTATGCGAGGTCGACGCTCGGGCATCACAATCAGGTGCTCTTCGGCTGCTGCATTCAAGAATAGCACCTCTGTCTTTTCACAATCTTGTAGCAGCGATCGGGGCACAAGGTCTCTGACGGAAAAATAGCCACAGCTGCCGTGTTGAAAAGGAGTTCGATTGCCTTCTTCTTGCTTCGGAGGTCGTGAGGCCGGGGTTTCGTTCGGAGTACGCAGTTCAACGACGCTGCTCCCAGATCTCCCGCAGCCGCGCCGCGACCGCGTAGCCCTGCCCTTGAAAATCGAAATTCGCAAGCTCCGAGAACGCACGATCTCCCTCTGCTTTCACAAACAGCACGCGCTTCCCCCGCATCTTGAGAAATGCAATCTCGGTGATCTGTTGCCACGAATATTGAACGCTGGCACCAGGAAATCGGAACAAAGTGAGGGTTCGGTCGTCTGCAATCAATGCGGGTCGGTTGTCCAGCATCTTCAGCGACAAAGATATAGCATAGCCCAGCAGGAACACTGCGATCACAAGCATAGCCGGAGCTTCCCAACCAAGAACAACAAAGGGCAGTCCGAACACGACACTGGCCGCAACCCGTGCCGCATCAGCGATCCGCGAACGTGGAACAACCAGAATTGCCGGGCTCTTGGTCACGACCTGTCCCGCCATCTGTTCACAATGGGATAACGGCGGTCCAGCCAGAACGCCCGGGCCGTCAGCTTGACCCCGGGCGCGGATTGGAAGCGTTTGTATTCGTTGATGTACAAGAGGTGCTGCACCTGCATGACGGTCTCGCGGTCGAACCCTGATGCAATGATTTCCTCAGTCGACAGCTGTTCCTCGACCAGTTGGCGCAGGATCTCGTCCAGCACATCATAGGGCGGCAGCGTGTCCTGATCCGTCTGATCCGGGCGCAACTCGGCCGAGGGAGGTTTCTGCAGGATGTTCGCCGGGATGACCTCACCGGACGGCCCTTTCATCCATGCCTCGTGCGTCTGATTGCGCCACCGGCAGCACTCAAACACCCGCGTCTTGTATAGGTCTTTGATCGGGTTGTACGCCCCGTTAATGTCTCCATAGATCGTGCAGTAGCCAACCGCGACTTCAGACTTGTTGCCCGTTGTCAAAAGGAGTTCGCCAAACTTGTTGGACATGGCCATCAGGTAGAGCCCACGCAGGCGTGACTGGAGGTTCTCTTCAGTGGTGTCGGGAGCAAGCCCCTCGAAGAAAGGTCCAAGTGTGTCCTCGATAGCCTGCACACCGCCCGCGATTTCGATGGTCTGCAGTTGGCAGCCCACTCGTTTCGCCAGATCTTCTGCATCCGTGAGAGATCCATCGGACGAGTATTTGGACGGAAGACGAACGCAGCGCACGTTATCGGGACCAAGCGCATCAACAGCAACAGTCGCAACAATCGCAGAATCAATGCCGCCGGAAAGACCCAGCAACACCTTCTTGAATCCCGACTTCAGCACGTAGTCCCGCGTCGCATCGACCATAGCGCGGTAGTCGAGCGCCCATGGCTCGGGTACGGGCGCCAGCTCGGATTGCGCAATTTCCCAAGTGGTTTCGTTGCGAAACACCTCAATCAAACGTGAATGTTCGTCAAAAAACGGCAATTGCGCAGCCAGTTTGCCGCCCGGGTTCAGCGCAAACGACCCACCATCAAAGATCTGATCATCCTGCCCGCCGATGAGATTGAGGTAGACAAGGGGCAAGCCGGTCTCAACCACGCGGGAGACCATATGCCCCATACGGATATCGTGTTTGCCGCGGTGATAGGGCGAGCCGTTGGGCGAGACCAAAATCTCGGCCCCTGCCTCCTCAAGTGTCTCGGCGACGTCCGAAAACCAGAGATCCTCGCAAATGGGGAACCCAACGCGGCAGCCATTGATCTCGATGGGGCCGGGCGCGGGGCCTTCCAGATAAAGTCTTTTCTCGTCGAACACCCCGTAATTCGGACGGTGGTGCTTGCAGAAAGTCGCACGCACAGACCCGTCCTGGCAGAGCATTACGGCGTTATAAGCACCAGCATGGTCCTGTCCGGGTTCAGTGGTGCTTCCCGGAATTGGCGCGCCAATGGCGATGGCCGCCCCTCCTGGTCGGGTAGCCGCCGCCAGAATATCAATTGCGACCTGACAGTCCCGAAGGAAGGCTGGCCTGACCGAGAGATCCAGAAGCTGATAGCCTGACAGGAACATCTCGGGCAGTACGACAAGATCCGCACCGGCAGCCTCGCCCTCTGCCAATGCTGCCTGCGCGCGCACGAGATTTCCAGTGATATCTCCCGCAACGGGATTCGCCTGCACCAGCAGGATGCGCAGTCGATCAGGCTGGGACATGGTGGGCTCCTCGCTTCGAGAGCAGGGGTTGTAGGCCTGACCATGGTGATCGGCAAGCATGAGACTTGCAAACCCGACCTGCACCCCCAACGATACAACCAGAGCGGAACTTGTAGATGCCCGTTGTATCCCGGTGTCTTCCGCAATAAAGTAGCGTTAATGGCCTGGGAAAAAGGCAAGTTCGGGCACGATGGGGCACGGGAACATGATCAGACTAACAACCGTCTTGCTCATTGCTGCATTGGTCAGCAGCTGCGGCACAACTGGACTACCCTTTCTGTCGGGAGACGATACGTCCGACACAAGTTCAAGCGTTGATGCAAGCGCTCCCTTGGATATTCCAGACACTGTATCGGACGGCACGACCATCACGTTTGACTCAGGCGCGACGTATACCGGCGAGATCAAGAACGGCAGGCAGAACGGACTTGGAACTTATTCGTCCCCAGACGGCTTCGTCTACACGGGTGGCTGGAAAGACGGTTTGATCGAGGGCAGAGGCCGAGCGGCCTATCCGGACGGATCAGTCTATCAAGGAGACTTCACGGCCGGGCAACCTGACGGTGAGGGCAAGATCCTCTATGCTGATGGCAGCACCTATGAAGGCGACTGGGTGAACGGAAAGATCTCGGGCGAAGGTGTCTCCACTCGGTCTGACGGTTACAAGTATGAAGGCGACTGGGTGGACGGCGTTCAGGAAGGCGATGCCAGAATAAGCTATCCGAACGGAGCGATCTACGAGGGCGAAGTCAAGGACGGCAAGAGCGACGGCGAGGGCACGCTGACCCTGCCGGATGGATTCACGTATACGGGAACTTTTGCTGGCGGAGCGATCTCGGGCAGCGGAGTTGCAACCTACGCCAATGGCGATCGATATGAAGGCAGCTTCGTAAATGGGGAACGGGCGGGAGAAGGAACTGCGATCTACAGCGATGGCAGCACCTATACCGGCGCGTTCGAAAACGGAGTGCGCAGCGGCATTGGTGCGTTCAAACGCGATGACGGGTTCTCATATGAAGGCGAGTGGCGTGATGGCCAGATCAATGGCACAGGCGTTGCCGTCTTCCCGAACGGGACACGTTTGGAAGGCGAGTTCCGTGATGGCCAGTTCGTGGGCTGATCGCGTGACGGAACATTCTACGGGAACAAACCGCAGGGACGAGACGGGGGAACGGGTGATGAGGCAATTCGTCATGTGCTGTGCGGCGATTGTGGTTGCCGCAGGATGCGCGCAGGCACAAGCGACGACCGAGGAATCGACGACCAAGGAGTACGACTCCGGGGCCGTCTATCAAGGTCAGTTCAAAGACGGAAAGCAGCATGGCGAAGGGACTTATACCGCGCCTGATGGATACGAATATACTGGTCAATGGATTGAAGGCGTTATTCAGGGCACCGGCACAGCAAAATTTCCGAACGGCTCGGTCTATGAAGGTGAGTTCAAGGAAGGTGTGCCTGACGGCATTGGCAAAATCACATATGCCAATGGCGGCTCCTATGAAGGCGCATGGGTCGACGGCGTTATCCAAGGCAAAGGCAGGGCAGTCTATCCCAACGGCATGACGTATGAGGGCGATTTCAAGAACTCGGCGCATGATGGGTTCGGGGTAATGGTGCGTGAAAACGGCTATCGGTATGAGGGTGATTGGGTCGAGGGCACTCAGGAAGGCCAAGGCCGTGTCACATATCCTGACGGCGCCATCTATGAAGGTGGCTTTGTGGGAGGACTGCGTGAGGGCGCGGGGTCCATCACTCTTCCCGATGGTTTCACCTATCGCGGCGCCTGGGCTGCTGGCCAGATCACAGGCAATGGCGAGGCGACCTACGCCAATGGCGATAGATATATTGGTGATTTCCTTGACGGAAACCGTCATGGCAAGGGTGTCGCAACTTATGCCTCGGGCGATGGTTATGAGGGCGACTTCCTGAACGGCGACCGTCACGGCAAGGGCAAATTCACCGGCGCCGACGGATACATTTACGAGGGTGACTGGGTTGAAGGACGGATAGAGGGACAGGGAAAAGCCTCTTATCCAAACGGATCAACCTACGAGGGCCAGTTCGCGAACGGAACACCAGAGGGCAAAGGCAAGATCACCTATGCAGATGGTGGTCACTACGAGGGTGATTGGGTGGGCGGCGTGATTACCGGCAAGGGCCTCGCAAAATATGCCAATGGATCTGTGTACGAAGGAGACTTCGTGGATGCCAAGCACGAAGGCCAGGGCTCGATGACCTATGCCGACGGCCATGTCTACGAAGGCAGCTGGGTGGCGGGCAAGCAATCAGGCAAAGGCAAGATCACATACCCGGACGGCGCCGTCTACGAAGGCGCGTTTGTGGACGGCAAACGCGAAGGCGACGGCACCCTGACCCTGCCTGACGGCTTCGTGTACGTGGGCGGCTGGAAGGAAGGCGAGATCCACGGCGAAGGCGAAGCACGCTACAACAATGGCGACATATATCGCGGAGCGTTCCTGAACGGGCGCCAACACGGGTTTGGGGTGATGAGCTATGCATCAGGCGCCGAGTACAAAGGCTACTGGGTGGACGGGCGCCGAGATAAGGAAACCGAAGGTCAGAGCACCAACAACTAGTCGGGCTTGAATTACTGTATCAAGACCGCCCTGCCGCTTCCAACTTGGTGACTTCGATGCGGATCGACAAAACCTAAGGCAGACTACCATTTGACCGCCCGTCTTTCGAGAACAGGCCAAGACCCAGATGCGTTCTCCGCGAACGAAACTTCGCACACACCCCGCTCAAACTTGCACGTGTAAAGCACAGGGATTGATCTGATACTTCTGCTCATCTGGAGCGCCATCAGGGAGTGTCGATCAACGCCAAGCATCCCAGAGACGATCGTCGAACCGAAGCCGGGGCTGCTGGAAATCGCACAGAAGCTTGGCAACGTATCGCTGCCCTGCAAGGTGGGAATATCCGGGGCAGTTCTCATCGGTTCAAGGAACTATGCGGTCATGGCAGCGAGGAGCCTGGACTCCAGCGCGAGGTGCAAAGTTTCATGCGAAGCGCATTCTGACATCTCTGCCGAGTTCTGAGAAGAGAGCCTGGATCGGCGTGATGTATACCAGGCATTTCCGGGGTGTGGGATTGTAGGTCATGACGATCTCGGCCATGTCGTCTTCGGAGACGTCGTCGAGATTAACCTGCCGCGGCAGCCAACGTCGCAACCGTCCGTTGGCATTCTCGACACCGCCCGTCTGCCACGAGGCATAGGCATTACAAAAGTACGTCGCCATATCGAGCGCCTCGCGCAACCATGTGTGCCGCGCGAACGCCGCATCATTGTCAAAGGTGATCGACTTGCGCAGGTCAGGGTCGAGGCGCTTGAAGATGCCTATGATGACAGCAGCCGTCTCGGCAGCACCTTTGCCGGTCAGCCGCGTGGCCAGCGTCACACTGGTCTTGCGCTCGTGCAGCACCAGGACGGCGCGCGTTCACTGGCTTATAATTAGATCATCTTCCCATGTGTGGATACCTCGGTTGATGCAAGAGTTTTCTTTGTCGGTTTGAACATGTGACCGGGTACGGTCATGTGTCAGGCCCGAAGTAGACGTCGGCGGGTGTGACGTTGTTCAGGCTCTCGTGGTAGCGCTCGTTGTTGTAGTATTCGACGAAGGCACCGATCTGGCGCTCGAGATCGCCGGGCAGGTAG
>JBGCFK010000502.1:0-9584 GCA_045106875.1 Paracoccaceae bacterium
GCACCTTCAAATACAAGTCCACGGTGTATATCCCCAAGCCCTCCCGAAAACCGAAAGGGCAAAAGTGGACGACTTTTACGCCGCCCGCGACACCACAACGACGCCGCTACCGTGGCCGAGTATTGCTCCGCCGATTACACCTACGAGAAGCTTTAGAGAAGACATCCACGGGTTCCAAAACATTCCTGATCACCGAATACGGGAAGCCATTTTCTGACAAGGGCTTCGGAAGCAAGATGCGAAAGTGGTGCGATGACGCAGGACTACCGAAGAACCTTAGCTGTCATGGCGTGAGAAAGGCAGTAGGCGCACATCTTGCTGACTCAGGTTGTTCTCAGCATGAGATAATGTCCTATCACGGACATACAGCACCACAGGAATCCGAGAAGTACACTCGAACGGCCAATCGCAAACACATGGCTCGAAACGCTGCGATTAAAGCCGGAATCGGCACAACATTCGCACGCATTGATCAATCGTTGTAACCGCCCACTTTATAACAGCGTCCACAGTTGCGCCCAAACTGCGCCCAATCGGGGGTTTCCGCAATGAAAACAGGGGGTATGGTAGGCCCGGAGGGACTTGAACCCCCAACCAAACCGTTATGAGCGGTCTGCTCTAACCAATTGAGCTACGGGCCCGGAGATTCAGCTAATATCGTCGGCAAGTCGCGCGGTCAATCTACCGCTCGCCCTCTTCAACATGGGCCGTGCCGGTGCTAGACCGCCCGAGAAACAACTTCGGAGCGAACCTATGTCCGACCTGCAAAACCGCCTGACCTATGCGCAAGCCGGGGTCGACATCGACGCGGGCAACGAGCTCGTCGATCGGATCAAGCCAGCGGCGGCCTCAACCAACCGACCTGGCGTGATGGCTGGTCTTGGCGGGTTCGGTGGGCTGTTCGATCTTCGGGCGGCTGGCTACCACGATCCCGTGCTTGTCGCTGCGACCGACGGTGTCGGGACCAAGCTGCGCATTGCAATCGACACCGATCATGTCAGCACTGTTGGTATCGACCTTGTGGCCATGTGCGTGAACGACCTGATCTGCCAGGGGGCCGAACCGCTTTTCTTCCTCGACTATTTTGCGACCGGTAAACTGTCTGTGGATCATGGCGCCCAAGTTATCGAAGGAATTGCCGAGGGGTGTCGGCAAGCGGATTGCGCGCTGATCGGAGGTGAGACCGCCGAGATGCCTGGAATGTATGCGGATGGCGACTTCGATCTGGCTGGGTTTTCGGTTGGAGCGATGGAACGCGGCGCAGCACTGCCTTTGCCCGCTCAACCCGGCGATACGATATTCGGGCTTGCCTCGACCGGGGTCCACTCGAACGGCTATTCTCTGGTGCGCAAGATCATCGAGCACACTGGCCTTGGCTGGGATGCACCAGCACCCTTCGTGGACAGCACCCTCGGCGAGGCGCTACTAACCCCGACCGCCATCTATGTGCGCCAGGTGATGCCTGCAATCCGCGCGGGCGTGGTCCAGGCCCTCGCACACATAACGGGTGGCGGACTGACTGAAAACCTCCCGCGCGTGCTGCCCGAGAGCACTGGTGCCGAGATTAATCTTTCCGCCTGGGATCTGCCTCCTGTGTTTCAATGGCTCATCAAGCAATCAGGACTCGAAGCCACGGAGGCTTTACGCACCTTCAACTGTGGGATTGGCATGGTTGTGGTGGCAAGAGACGCAAACGCCGCCGAGGCCACGCTGCGCGGCGCAGGCGCCAAACCAATTCGTATTGGCCAGATTTCAGACACCGAAGGGGTGAGTTTCACAGGGAACCTGTCGTGAGCAAGCGGCGCATTGCCATTCTGCTTTCCGGTTCCGGATCGAACATGGTCGCTTTGGTGCGCGCCATGCAATCAGGCGAGATCAATGCTGATCCAGTTCTGGTACTGTCCAGCGAGCCAGGTGCCGGGGGACTCGACAAGGCGCGCGACATGGGTGTTGCAACGGCGGAAGTGGATTGGCGGGCCTCGGGCCGTGACCGGGCAGCCCATGATGCCAAGGTGCAGGCGGAGTTGGACAAGGCCGGCGCCGAACTCGTGGTCTGCGCCGGATACTTGCGTATCATGACGGATGATCTGGTGACCCGTTGGGCCGGACGGATGGTGAATATCCATCCGTCGATCCTGCCCGCCTTCCGCGGGCTCGATACCCATGCGCGCGCTCTGGCGGCAGGCTGTGCTGTGCATGGCTGTACCGTGCACGAGGTGGTGCCAGAGCTGGACGCGGGTCACATCCTTGGACAAGGTGTTGTCCGCGTCACATCAGACGACACGGCCGAGGTATTGGCAGCGCGCGTGCTGCAGGTTGAACATCAGCTGTATCCCAAGACACTTGCTGCATTCGTGCATGACCCGGACGGCGCACGACGCAATCCGATTTCTATCCTTCCGACCTTTTGCTAGACTCTCCGTGAGAACCACTCTTCTTACCATAGCGTTGATTGCTGCACTCGTACTGGCAGCTAAGAATTGGCTCGAAATGGTTGATCAACGGGGCGTTAACAAGAGTTTGGGAGCCCAGCACAGATTTTTCCGTGAGGTTGCCCTGAAGGGATGCATCACCGAGAACGCCTTTCGCGCATCCGCTGCAAGCCGTGACTGGAAAGTGGAACAGGCAGCAGATGGAACACTGCGCGTCCATATTGACCCACTTATGCCGTTTGCAAAGGAAAGGGGCACAATTTACCGCTTCGACGGGAAGGGGTGTATGATATCGTGACTGACCCCGTCTCTGCCATCCGCAACCTCGGGCCCGCTTCCGATGAAAGCTTTGCGCGCGCAGGGATTAATACTGCGGAACAGGTGCGAGAACTGGGTGCGGACGCAGCCTATGCGCGTGTGCTGCAAGCTGGTAGCCGCCCTCATTTCATTGCCTATTATGCGCTGGTGATGGGCCTTCAGGGGCGGCCGTGGAACGATCTCGACCCAGCGGAGAAGTTGAAACTGCGCTCCCGCTTTGACCATATCGTGGCTGAGAACCGTGCAGTGTCGCTTTCCGGGATAGAGCGTGAACTCGACGCACTTGGCGTTCGCGTGAACCCGTGCTCCTGAGCCTTCACAGCCAGTCACACCCGAGCTATATCCCCGGGACAGAGTCTAGGAAGGATCTCGCATGCGCATTCTCGCCCTTGCAACGGCGCTTGTCCTGGGAGCTGTTTCAACCGCTTCGGCCCAGGGCGATCAAATCGCCTTTCGCGAGTCGCTATACAATAACGTCTACGTTTTCGAACGTGGCGACTACGTGATCATGCAGTTTGGCAAGAACCAGAAATTCTGGACCGAGTCTGTCTATGACCGCTCCGAGCCACGTGCGCTGCCAGTAACCTACACGCGGTTTCTGACAGTTGCGTTGGCCTACCCTGAACAGCCGCGCTCGCTGTTGGAAATTGGGCTTGGCGGCGGGCGAACAGCGGCCTATTTGAACTTGCACATGCCGCAACTGGACATCACTTCGGTCGAGCTGGATCCAGATGTGATTGAGCTGGCCATTGAGCATTTCGAGCTGAAGCCCAATGACACCTTCCGGATTGTCGAGCGTGATGGCCGCATCCACATGGTGCGGGATCGCACGACCCACGACATCATATTGGTCGACGCCTATCGCGGACCGTTCGTACCCTTTCACATGCTGACGCGGGAATTTTATCAGACAGCCAAACGTCGGCTGAAAACAGGCGGGGTGCTTGCGCAGAATATCGAGCCTACGACCATGCTGTTCGAAGCTGCCGTCGCGACACTGGCGTCGGTGTTTGAGACAGTCGAGCTTTATCCCTCTTCTGGCAATATTGTCGCGATCGCCTATGACGGGCCACCGCGCGACAATGCAAGCCTAGCTACGCGGGCTGGGGCATTGCAGGAGGCGCATGATTTCTACTACCCCTTGCCTGACCTTCTGGAGGACCGGAGAATCCTCACAACTGTCCCAGAGGCCGAACCCTTGATTGATGACTTCGCGCCAGTGGAGATGTTGAAGTCAGTGGAGCGGCACAACAGCGGTGTCGATGGCATCTCGGAACCAGCGCAATGATGTCAGAGAACAACTTTCGGCTGGGAATCTATGTCACTGGTTTCATCTTGGGCTTCGTGCTGATGGGCTTCCAGATGCTCTCCAGCCGATACATGAACCCTTGGTTCGGCTCTGGAATCTATACTTGGGCAGCAATCATCTCGGTAACCCTGTTCGCGTTGGTTATCGGGTATTTCTGGGGAGGACGGTTGGTAGACCGCCGGCCCTCCGCAGCGTTACTGGGATGGCTGGTGGCGCTGGCCGGGCTCAGCATGGCTGTGATCCCGTTACTTTTTGACCCAATGGTTCTGCTTGTTATCGACGGTTTTGGTGATGGACCTACAGGGGTGACCGCCGCAGCGTTCGGGATGCTGATCGTGCCGTTAACCCTGATTGCGTGCTATTCGCCATTTGCCGTCCGCTTGCTACTGATGAGCACGCAGACCAGTGGGAGACAGACCGGTGCTGTATACGGGATTAATACTTGCGGCAACATTCTGGGGACTCTTGGGACTGCCTTCTGGTTGATACCGACCGTGGGTTCACGCGAGATTACGTACTGGTTCGCAGCTATCGTCGTGGCTTGTGGCGTGGGACTGATATGGCTTGGTCGGGCCAGAAAGGCCGCGGAATGATCCAACGGTTGGCGATACCGCTTCTGGCGATACTGTGCTTCGCGCCGGCCGCCGCACAGGAACCTCTGCTGGGCTGGTATCCAGAAGGGCCCGCTTGGATAGGCGGCGATCTTTATTGGGCCGAGATGAATGCCGACCGGGTTTTTCGCATGGAAAACGGCACACGCGAGCCGTTCCTGCAGGGCCGGCCATGTGGGCCTACTGCTATTTCCCGCTATCGCGAGGATGAATTCATTGTGCTCTGCCATCTTGAAGGGCGTCTGCTGCATATGGCGGCGGATGGCGGGATTCTGGACGAGATCACCCAGATTTCGGATGGAACGCAGCTGCGCAATCCCAACGATGCCAGTGCGGATGGTCAGGGTGGCGTCTGGTTCACGGATCCAGGGCAGTTCTCGGTTGATGCCGAGCCAGAAGGACGGCTCTATCATCTTGCTCCGGATGGTAGCCTTACGATGCATGCCGACAGCCTTGCCTATGGCAATGGTGTGCACGTGGATCAGGCAGGCGCACGCCTACTGCTGTCGGAGCACCTGGCACGAAAGGTCTGGAGCTATGCGATGGTTGGCAACAAGCTTGGACCGCGCGAACTGCTGATTGATCTCGACAAATTGGAGATTCCCAAACCCCGCTATCCCGAGGCAGGACCCGACGGGCTGGAACTTGGGCCGGACGGCACGCTCTGGGTCGCGGAATACGGCTCCAAACGCCTGCTTGGCTGGCAGCCCGAGCGCGGGCTGGTCGCTGCGCTGGAGGTCGATGCACCTTACGTAACGAATATCGCATTTGGAGGTAAGGGGCAGGCAGTGATCACTGGCTCGTATACCAATCACGAACCTCACAATCGCGGTGGGATCTGGCTTTTTGATGCGCAGATCCTGACCGATGCGGCGGCACCGAGATAAGGAGAAACCCATGCTGACACCAGAGGGACGGGTTGTGATGATCTCGGGGGCGAACCGCGGGATTGGGCTGGCCACCGCGCAAGCTCTGGGGAAAGAGGGCTATCAGCTTAGCCTTGGCGCCCGCCAATCGGGTCAGATTCCCACAGTCCCAGGCGCCATGATGGCACATTGGGATGCAACCGATCCAGCGAGCTCTGCGGCTTGGGTCGCGGCAACGATGGAGACCTATGGCCGGATCGACGCCATTGTTATGAACGCGGGAGTAGAGCTTGGCGGCGCTTTGGAGGGTGATGATGAAGACGCCTTCGATCACATGTGGGAGGTCAACTTCAAGGGTCCGCTACGCCTGATCAGAGCAACGATGCCTGCCTTGCGCGCATCAGGTCACGGCCGGGTCGTCAACATTGTGTCGCTCGCAGGAAAGCGAGTCCTGCGGCACGAGATCCTCGGGTACTCGGCGTCGAAACACGCAGCTTTGGCGCTGACGCATGCGATCAGACGATCAGGCTGGGATGACAATGTGCGGGCCACCGCGATCTGCCCGGGGATGGTTGAGACCGATATGGTGGCTCATGCAACACCTGCCGAAGGTCAATTCAAGATCGCGCCAGAGACGGTCGCGCATAGCGTGGCCTATGCTCTTTCATTGCCGAATGATGCGGTTGTCGCGGAACTGCTGATCAACAGCCGGTTCGAGCCTGTCTTCTGACGTCTCACCAAATTACAAAACCTGTAGAGGGGCTCCGCGCGAGGCGGGTGGGCCGACGCCTGCGGCTCACGCCTGGGCGCACCCGTCAGGCGGCTTCGCGTGCAGCCATGATCGCGTTGACGTAGTCAAGGCTCCAGCGCGCGAAATACAAGCCATCAGTCCCTGCGCAAAGCGATGCACGCGCGATTTCTGCGGTGTCTTGCGGAATCGCAATTCCTGTTCGTAGATCCAACAGACGCTCGGCATAATCACGGGTGAATTCAGGGTGCGGCTGGATCGAGATCGCATCTGGCAAGGCGGCGTTCCCATAGGCAATCATTGCGTTTGGACAGAACGGACTTGAGGCCAGAACTGTCGCATCCTCCGGCAAAGTCGTCACCTGATCCTGATGCATGGCGTGCATTGAGAAACTCTCACCTGCGCCATTCAGCCAAGGCACAGCGGTCTCAAGCGCGTAAAGATGTACACCGCAGCCCCAGCCACCATCGAACTTCTCTGCCCGTCCGCCAAAGGTTTCAGCGAACAGCTGGTGTCCAAAGCAGATGCCAATCAACGGCACTCCCTCGCGTCGCGCGGTGCGCAGAAAATCCTTCAGCGCGGGCAACCAGGGCAGGTTATCGTATACTCCATGCTTCGACCCGGTCACCAGCCATGCGTCACAGTCCTTGGCCGAACTAGGCAACTTCCCGTCCAGCGCCTCGTAAGTTTCGACGACAATGGTTGGGTCAATCGCCTGATAGAGTACAGCAAACATTTCATCCACTTCGCCCACGTCCTCGACCAGCGCTTCGTTCACTCGGCCGGTCAAGAGGATGCCAAGGCGCATGTCTGTCTCCTACTCTCTGCTTGGTTCTATTTGTCTCAATGATGTTATGACTTTTGGGATCGGGTCCGCCACCTCTATCGACGGCATCCGGCCACCAGTGTTGCTTGTACTAATCCCAGCAGTCGCAGGACATCTCCAATACACTCCGGTTTTTGGGGCAAATGAGGTGTGACCTTGCCCCATGCTATCGCACCGGAGTGTATACTTCTCGTTGAGCCGGGTGACCAGGCGAGCAGGGCGGCTATTGACGCCGGAAGACCAAGATCATGCGGTGGCAGGACTGGCAGAGCCTCGTCGCGCGCCCCATGCCGGCCCTTTGGCGGAGCTATGGCATTTTCGGACCTGATTGGACCGGTCAGTTCGCGAATGGCCCGAGAGCGCGAAGCGCGGCAGGGTGTTCGTGATTCAATTTGCTCCGAAAACGCTCTGGGCGTTGCGTCTGGCCAGTTGAAGACGTGGCATCCCGAAATGTGCGCAGCGGGGGGGGGGGGCGGAGCGGCGATGGCTCAGACGAAGGCCGAGGCGGCGGAGCTGCGTTGTGATGTGAAGCGGTCAAAGGAAGAAAATGAGGTGATGCACAAGGCATTGGGTTTTTCTCTGAACAGGTGCCAAGCTCCCTTTCGTCGCGCATGCCGCGCAGACATCGAGGTCTTCTGCAACCGGCCGCGGCGACCTTCGGGCATTGGTTGCCGCACGCCTGCACAAGCTCGGATGGACGTGACCATCAAAACCGCAGCATGAGCAGACAGTACTCCAGCCCAGCGGCAAGGGAAAGGTCATCCATGCTATCGGCAGAAAAAAGGGCCAGCGCGACGCCGGCCCTTTTTGAGAGTGCTTTCAGATCAGATCGTCTCGCCAAACGGGATGTCCCGGAAGCGATTGCCCGTGGCATGGAAGATCGCGTTCCCGATGGCAGGTGCGACCGGCGGTACCCCTGGCTCGCCCACGCCCGATGCGTGAACCGAGAACGGGTGCGACACGACATGGACATTCACCTTCGCCGGGAAGTTGTCTGACCGAACCATCGGATAGTCATGATAGTTCGACTGCTGGACCGCGCCCTCGCTATAGGTCACCGCCGAGTGCAGCGCCGCCGTCATGCCCTGTACAGCCGCCCCCTGGATCTGGCTTTCGATCCGTTCCGGGTTCGCCGCAAATCCGCAATCGATCGCCATGTCGATCTGCGGCACGGTGATCTTGCCGTCCACAATCTTCACATGGGCACAGGCCGCCACATAGGTCACGAAAGACCGGTGCGAGGCCAGGCCGAGGCCCTCTCCCGCAGGCAAGTCCTTGCCCCAGCCCGCCTTCTCCGCGGCAAGCTTCAGCACGTTTTTCTGACGGCCTACATCGATCGGATAGTTCTCATAGACCTCGCCATAGTCCCAGAAGTTGTCGGGATAGTTCTCCGCCTTGATGTCGATGGTCCGGTCCGGCCCCATCACCTCGAGCATGTATTCCAGTTCGTCACGGCCAAGATCCGCCGCAAGTTCGGACAGGAAGGTCTGCTGAGCCCAGGCCCGCGGGATGTTCGAGACCGAGCGGAACCAGCCAATGCGTGTATGCGCCATGGCCTTGCCGTTCTCGACCGAGACGTTCTCGACATGGAAGGGATGATCCAGATGGCCCATGCCGCTTTCGATAAAGAACTGATGCCCGCTATCGGGTGCAAAGGTCGACAGGATCGAAGGGGCCACCGAGTTGTGCCGGTAGCCAGTCCATTTGCCGTCCGCATCCATCCCGACCTCAATTTCCTCAACCGAGGTCGTGTGATAGAAGCCATGCCGGATATCGTCTTCCCGGGTCCACTGGACCTTCACAGGGGATCCGATCTTCTGGCTGAGAAGCGCAGCCTCGATAGCAAAGTCGCATTTGGATTTGCGCCCGAACCCGCCGCCCAGAAGGGTGACATTCACGGTCACATCTTCCTCAGACATGTTCAATGCCTTGGCGATGTCCTGCCGGGTGCCATAGGGCGATTGCACGGGAGCCCATATTTCGGCCTTGCCACCTGCGACGCTGGCGACTGCAACTGGCGGCTCCATCATCGCGTGGCTCATGTGAGCTCCGCCATATTGCTGTTTGAACCCCTTGGCCGCCCCGTCGATGGCCGAACGGGCATCACCAACAGCGCGCAGCACATTGCCTGGTTTGGCCGCTGTTTCACGCATCTCGGCAATGAACGCCTCCGAGTCGTAACTTGAATGCGGGCTGTCACCCCACTCGATCTCCAGAGCGTCCCGGCCCTTGATCGCCGCATCAGTATTGGTGGCGATGACCGCGATCCCCCCAAGGGGTGCAAACTTGGCTGGGATGTTGGAAACTGGCAGGCCCATGACCTGTTCGACCCCCGAAACGTTCCACGTTGCAGCAGCGTCATATTTGGTAGGCGCCGCACCAAGTACCGGAGGACGCGCCACCGCAGCAAACTTCATCCCCGGCAGGGACACATCGGCACCGTAGACCGCCTTGCCGGTCGTGATGTCGTGCAG
>JBGCFK010000503.1:0-8865 GCA_045106875.1 Paracoccaceae bacterium
GCCTCACCACATCAGCGACACGCAGTCCATACAGATTTATTGGGTGCCAGAAATTCGGCTCCAATGGATCTACTGCTAGTTGGCGAGAGAAGACGGAAACCGAACTTTGCAACCCTTCACATGAAAGACGGCGATGCGCAGGAAGCGGACGTGATGTCGCCGGATGCATTCCGCGTTCCTGACCTTGACCACCACGCCAAGTGCTGCGCCTGCGTTCCCGGTTCCCGCCATTCGTTGCAGCTGCGAAGATCGAAGGTACGATCTACCCTCAAGAACAGCTGTGAGGCCTACTGAAGGGTTGCGCCACCTGCCGCCATCGGACTGCCGATAGCCAAAATCCGGTCGTGACCAGAAACCGACGTAGGCCTGAACGCGGGGCAAACGCTGGCCGAGCCCGACAGCTCGATCTCCGCTCTCCCCGAAACCTGCCGTAGCGCCGCGGCGCAGGACAGCGAATAACTTGCGCCATTTATGGATGTTGACTCAAGTTTAAACTCTGCTCACACACGCAACTCAACTGCACCACTTTTGACAAAGAGACATTGTTACACCGCACAACAAGTATGCAGAAATTGATTTGTTCGACGATTAGTCGAAAACACACAGGGCATGGATCAGAATAGGGCGGCCTTTTCCGCGCGGATCTTTATCATAGCTGCGTGGCGCATCTCCGGTTCATTGACAATGATATTGAGAAGCTTCGTTGCGCACTCCCGGCGGCGTTCAGTACTGAGGTTTGATGATCTGAGGCCTAGATCGAGAGCTTGTACAGAGGATATCTTTGCATCTTCACCTGAGGCCAACTCGTCTCGCAGCACGAAGACGCTGTCAATAACCTGAGACCTGATGTCGGCTGTTTCGCATTCTTCCTGCCAGTATCCATTTAGGAACCCGCAAAAGATTTCAAAGCGTTGTTCACTTGGGCGCTTATTGACCCAAGAAAGAGCAATGCGATCGGCGCCAAAGCCGCATTGGCCGCACTGAATACCGAAGCCAATCAAGTTGTCAAAATCCAATTCTTCGGCGATGTCTTCCGCCTCAAGGGCAGAGAATATCAATTCAATTGAATATTTTGAGCCTTTTTTAAAAGCATCGGCCACGTTTTTATTGCTATAGGGAAGTCTCATATTTAACTCTTTAAAATTCATCGCGCGCCATGTGTGTTAGAATATGTAATATTTTCCATGTTCGTGCCAGACTGGCGAAGAAGCTCATAAACGGCATCTAAATTATCGGATGTAGATCTACTACCATCTCCGCGAGCAAAAGTCATGCTCGAGTTGTTATCCATAATCCACTCGCCTGCTTCGGCGTTCCAGTTCAACTCTCCGCCAGCTCTACCCGGACCGGGTTGTCCATCTGGGTTGGGGAGCAGGTCACGGTGCTTGACAGTACTCCGCGCCCGAACACCTTCGGACGCTCGATTGTGACTCGGCTGGCGTTCTGGAGCGACAATGACATTGCCGTCAGGATCGACTGCCCAAAGGTAGCGTTTTGAGCGATCCAGTTCTGGAAGCGGCTGACCTGGCCTCGCAACGTAGTGTTCCTCGGGCAAATGATACGGCCTTTCACGCGACCGGTTGGTTGTTGGCGTGGTTACATCCCCCGCGCGTCGTGTGGTTGCTTCGTCAGGGTCATGTCGCGCAGCAGGGGCTGTTTCGACATGCGTGCGATGTCTTCCTTCGCTTGTGTTCCCTTCGCCTCTGGGACGCGGATCCAGTTCAACCACATCATTTTCATCAGCGAGTCTGTTTAAGCGATCTTGAGGGGTTGTTTCAGGCGGTAGGTGCCGATTTGGTTGATTTAGGTGATTGAGGTCGGCTCTTGTTGCGCGGAAGTTAAATACAAGCAACGCACCCGAGGCGAGCAACTCGCCAACCACCCGAACGGTACTACGCAAACGTTCATCTGCATGAATTGAGTCGTCCTCGAGGACCTGGCGCAGGCGGGCGTGTTGTTCTTCGGCGACAATTACGCCTTGCACGATGTCGCTGGTAAAGGCGCCGATCGCAACGCCCCGCGTAATAGCCAGCGAGCGAGACGTCACAACAGCGCCCTGCGCCCAAGCACGCGCGGCTGCTGATGTTCGCACGGCGGCACCCGCTCCAAGCAAATTCGCAGCTATGGTGAGAACATCTAGCCCGTCGTCGCGTAGATTAGATCTGTCATCTTCTGCTCGTCCTGCAATACGCAGCGCCGACGATGCTGTGCCCGCTGCAAGCGATGTGTAGATAGCTCCCCAAATTACGCCTGAGACAACACGCGCGCCAGGCACCGGAGCAATCAGGGTGAGCGTTCCGGCCACAACTGCTCCACCCAGAGCAATCCAGTCGAGAACCGCCGTCATTGCATCCAGCGTACTGGCCTCATCCGTTTCGAAATGCCCGTCTTTCGAGCGCGCCGACCTGCGTCGGCGAGACTGAGCTCGATCTGGAATTGGGTGCGGAGGGCGATCACCGCTATCAACGTCATACTCCCAACGGATTATTCCAACTGGATAACTGTTGTGACTATCCCAGCCATCTATTGCTTCTTCGGGCGTAGAATACCGGAATCCAGGGATGCCATCGTAATCGCCCGAGGTTTGCGTATGCTTGGGGTCGGTCCAGTCAATTAAAGCCCAACAGTCTGTGTCCCATTCTGTCAAGAACACGCGTAACTCTTGCCATCGATCGGTTCCACCGTCGCGCGGGGAGGCATTTCGCGCAGAATAGTATTGTGAAAAAATCGGATAGCGTGCTTTGCCTTGGGACGACTCCAGCAAGGATCGCAGATGCGCAGCGGTATCCGTACTTTTCTCCATTCGCTCTTCGAAACGTTCGCGGCTTTCTTCAGGTCCAGGAAGAGACGCATCCATTATTTCAATAATTTGATTCTGCGCCTCTAAGCCTCTCAATACAGTTTCGGGCTCTTCAACAACGTCAGAATGTACAGGCCGCGTAGGGAGCATCTCGCCGACTGTGACGACTTGGACGGGGTACTCCGCCATCTTTTCTTCGCCTGCGAATACAAATCTGCAGACAATTAGGTGATGGCCAACGAAGCCGAACTCCGCACCAGTCCAGGCCACAGTGCCGTCTGGCCCGGAAGCTCTGGGGCCAGCCCGCCATGGTCGCTCCTGACGTCCGGATGGAGTGTCGTCATTGATACACTCCCAAACAATATCGGTTAGAAGATCCTGTTCGTAGGGTGCTTCGACGATCAGGTGAAAATCCATCCGCTGTTCAGGTGTGACTGTGCGAAAAGGTGGTACAGCAGCAATTCGAAAAGACATTACTTAAGCCCCATCATCGTACCGAAATACTTCGACGTCGGCTGCAAGCCCGGCCTTTGCCAAAAGAAAACGGACTACAATTCCTCCGTTCTCATCGCTGAAGGTGGTCCGGCATGCTTCTGCCATGTTGGGAGCAAAATACTGCTCAAAATTTTGACGTACTTCTACAATGTCTAGACTGCTTTGGCGTAGCACGCCAACGACAGCTTGGAAGTCTCGTGTACTCAAAGCCGCGTTCAGCCTGACGGCTAACGCTTTAGCGCGAACATCTTCAGGATCATCGTAAGTTATCTCAAACGGCGTCGACACAGGGACACCGTGTAGTGTTAGCTCACCGTTCCGAGTCAGTTTTCCCGATCGAACTTCTCCATTCTCGAACCTTACTGTAAATTTGGCGTGAGGAATTCTGAGCCCTTCGTCCGTTTCAAGCTCCAGCAACAGCGTCTCGCTGCTAGGTTCAACATCCTGGTTTTCCGGGCAGGGAGAGACTGGGGAATCGACCGATGCTTGGCCATAACGACCACTGTGTTCCGAAGCGCTTCGTGGTGATTTGGCGATCATTCTAGCAACGCGTCCAGACCGGCAAGAACCGACTTGGTATCGAGTAGTTCAGTGTCAGCCGGATTGTGGATCAGATCCTTACCAATTGGTCCTTCCAGCCAGCCGAGGCCAAGAATTGAATCAATTCCAACGACCAGACCAGTCGGTAGATTTGACGCCCGTCGCGTGTAGTTTTGTGAGGCTGATGAGAGCGCCTGAACAGTAGCCGTGTCGAAACCGCTACTCTGAGCAAGAACTGCCGACAATACTACATCAACATCGTCAATCTCGGCGTCGGAAGCTAGATCGACGAGGTTGCGCAACGCGTTTACTCGCAGAATTCCATTCTCACCACAACGGTTTCTTATTTCGCGGACGGCGTGTGCATGGAGCGTGTCTGCGCGGCGTATATCACCTACAAGCGTAGTGTCATCAAGCACTTGACGAACCCAAGGCATCGAGGGATCTTCAAGAAAGTTGTGGCCGAGCACTCTGGCTAGATCGACCATACATCCTAGTGCAGCGAGGTTAGAGATGTTTTCGAAAGTCGCTGCCTCGCGAATGTGATCGCATAGTGATGTGATAGCATCAGCAGATGGAGCCGGCTCGAATTCACTTATCCATCCTGCTCCACTTTCGATGCAGTCGGATACGAACCGCGAGTATTCTAAGTCTGCGAGATGCCGAAACTGTTGAGCCGATATCAGCAACATCAACAACTGCCTATGATCAAATAACAATCACTATTGTCTCATCCACCGCGGAAAATATCAAGAAAGCATTCGGACTGATGCACTCCTCGGTCATGACCTGAGGCTTATCATTCGCTTGGTCTCATATCGTGCAATCAAGGCTCCTGGCGCTCTCTCAGGAGAAGGCGTAGTCGATCCTGATCACTGACATTCAAAGTCGGCTTTGGAGATGCTGCACCGCAAAATCTCGACGTAGCATCGGCGTCTGCAGTGGGCCGACTGCTGACCTTGGCGTAGGACTTCGCTCTCTCCCGAAAACGACCCCTGCAATGTCAATCAATCGTCAGGGCATCAGGCGTGTGACATAGCCGGGCAGCGCGAAGGCTCCCTTGTGCACTGCGGGGGTGTAGTATGATGTTCCAATCCCCGCGGTCGCAAATCGTTGCTCCAGCACTTCGGAGCTTACATCCCGCGCGGGGCCTTGAGTGCCCCAGCCGAATGCCATCGGTCCGCCCGCATAAGTCGGCACGGTCGCCAGATAGCATCCCCAGTCCGAGAACAGCGCTTTGAAGGCCCGCATGGTGTTGGTCAACTCGTCACCCTGCATAAAGGGGACACCGTTCTGTGTCACAAGTATGCCATGCTCTGTCAGGCTGCGCGCCGCGTGGCCATAGAATGTGTCTGTGAAAAGCACTTCACCAGGCCCGATCGGGTCGGTCGAGTCCACGATAATGACATCGAACTTCTCCGAGCATTCACGCATGAAGTCCGCGCCATCGGCGATCACGAGGTTCAGTCGATCATCGTCGAACGCGCCCTGGCTGAGGGTCGGCATCAGGCTCTTGCAGAACTCGACCACACCCGCGTCGATCTCGACCATGGTGACGTGTTCGACGGACTTGTGCCGAAGCGCCTCACGGGCCATGCCGCCATCGCCGCCGCCAATGATCAGCACACGCTTTGCCGCGCCATGGGCGAGGATTGGCACATGGGTCAGCATCTCGTGGTAGATGAAATTGTCGCCCTCGGTGGTTTGTACGACACCATCCAGTGTCATAACCCGCCCCCACTTTGCGTTCTCGAACACCTTGATGCGCTGGTGGTCGGTCTTGCTGTCATAGAGCAGTTTGTCGACGGACAGGGATTGGCGATAGAATGGATAGAGTGCTTCGTCAGCCCAATCCGTCACAGCGCTTGCTCCACCAGGCCAAGTCCCCGGCGCAGTTCCTTGACGCGGATGTCCTTGGTCTGGAACGCCGCTGCGAGCACGCCGATGGCAGCGTGTGGCTGGGCATCGCCGCACATAAAGACGTCGAACGCGCCGTAGCCGATCTCGGGCCATGTGTGCACGGAGATGTGGCTTTCGGCCAGCACGGCGACACCGCTGACACCCTGAGGGCTGAACTTGTGGGTGTGGATGTGCAGCAAGGTGGCGCCGCATGCGTCAACGCAATCGCGGAAGGCCTGCTGGATTCGGACCTCGTCGTCCAGTCCGACACCATCGACGACCTCGATGATCAGGTGTGTGCCAGCGAACACCTCTCCGCCGTCGCGCACGAAATGATCGTCACGTTCTGCATCCAGAACGTCACGGCCCGCGACGACCTTCAGATTTGTTGCAGCTTCGACCGAGTTGCCGACGGCAAAGTCTCTCGACCCATTGACTTCCTCTTGGGCGGCTGTCTCCAGACCGATCCCCAGTTGGAAGAGGTTGACGTCCTTCATGACGCAGCCTCCTTAACCAGTAGATGAATCCAGAGGTCCCTTAGCGCCCCCCCAGGCCGTAGCCTGAAGCTGGGATCGGTTCCCCTACGAGCGGCTCAGATACGTGAGGAGGCGGATTCGTTCAACCCCGCACAATCCGGGATTTGCACCAGCCTGATTGCAATGACCAGGTGTCGCGGGGCCGCATCACTTGTTTCCACGAGGCGGAAGCCAGCCTAGGCTGCGCCCTGATGACGACCAAGAGCTCCCTCAGCGGCCACGCGGCCATGTTCCTGTTTGCGGCGCTCATTTCCGTATCGTTCAGTCTGGGTGATCTGGCGGCTCCTCACATTGAACCTGCCGCATTGACTGCAGCCCGCTTTGCGTTGGCGGCTGTGATCATCGGTGCGTTGGCAGCGCCGCACATGCAATGGGCACACTTCCGGGCGGCATGGCGGTACATGTTCGTTGGCGGATTGCTGGCACTCTACTTCATCACAATGTTCGAGGCTTTGCGACTGACCGATCCGGTCTCGACTGCGGCAATCTTCACGCTGACTCCGATAATGGCAGCTTGTTTTGGCTGGATGCTGATGCGGCAGATCACGACGCTGCGGATGGCGTTCGCGCTGCTGCTGGCAGGTTCTGGTGCGCTCTGGGTGGTGTTCCGCGGCGACATGGCGGCGCTGTTGGGGCTGAACCTGGGTCCTGGAGAGCGGATTTTCCTGCTCGGCTGCGCGCTGCACGCGTTCTACACGCCTCTCAGTCGGCTGTTGAACCGGGGCGAGCCGCTGTTGGTCTACTCGTTCGGAGGAATTGTGGGCGGGTTGACCGTTACCGCGATCTACGGGCTTGGTGACGTTGTGGCGACTGACTGGATCGCGCTGCCCTTGGTCGCCTGGGCGGCGGTGGTCTACCTCGCCGTATCGGCGACTGCGGTCACCTTCTTCCTACTGCAGTTCGCGACACTCCGGCTGCCTGCGGCCAAGGTCATGGCCTACAGTTATCTGGTGCCAAGCTTCGTGATCCTTTGGGAGGGGTTTCTGGGCCATGGCTGGGTGGCCGGGCAGGTCTGGATCGGTGTTGGTCTGACCATCACCGCGCTTTTGCTTCTGTTGCGGGATTGATGTTGCGCACGTCAGTGCGCGCGGGGCGCGCACGCCGACTTCCTGTGCATACGCTTGCCATACACTTGCCATACGGGGGCAATCCCGGCGGCAGCCGCGTGAGTTAATGATTTCCTGCCAGAAACTTGATGAATTGCGAACGCCTCAACGGGGGCTGAGCCCGTATAGGAGAAGCTGTTTGAGAGCCGTGGCTGCGTCGTGAAACCTGCCTTCGTCCTCGGTACCTAGGATGGCCTGAACCTGTACGTCGAAATCCGCATAATGTTGCGTCGTCGCCCAGATGGCGAAGATCAGGTGGTAGGGGTCGATACGGGCGATGCGGCCCTCGTCGGCCCAGCGCCGAAGGACAGCTGCCTTCTCGTCCACCAATGGCCTCAGCGAGCCGGAAAGCACATCGCCCAGGATTGGCGCGCCCCGTCCGATTTCATTGGCAAAAAGCCTTGATTCCATTGGGAAATCGCGGGCTAGTTCAATCTTTCGCTCGATGTATGCGGCGATCTCCCGCTTGGGTTCGCCCGCCGGATTTAACTCCCGCAGCGGGTCAAGCCAGACATCCAGTAGCCCCTCCAGCACGATCCGGTAGATCTGTTCCTTGGTCGGGAAATAGTAGAGCAGATTCGGCTTCGACATGCCTGCCGCCCGCGCAATCGCGTCGACCGTTGCGCCGCGAAATCCGTCGCGCGCAAACACCTCCAGCGCCGCGGCCTCGATCTTTCGGCGGTTCTCCGTCTGGATCCGGGTCGGTTTGCGGTCGGCCATACCACCTCGGTCAGGGCGTCTGAGGGCCACATTGTGCTTGACCCGATTTCTCATATTGCTAGCGTCATTTTGACCAAACGGTCAAGACACCCGACCCATAGAAAGGCCAACCATGCCAGCCCCCGGAGAGAACCTTAAGATTAACGGATCCCGGCTTTGGGACAGCCTGATGGAAATGGCCAGGATCGGCCCCGGCATCGCAGGCGGCAACAACCGCCAGACGCTCACCGACGAGGATGCCGAGGGCCGCGCACTCTTCCAGAAATGGTGCGAGGCCGAGGGTTGCGAGATGGGCCTCGACCAGATGGGCAACATGTTCGCCCGGCGCGAGGGCACAGACCCGCACGCACTGCCGGTTTATGTCGGCTCGCACCTCGATACCCAGCCTACGGGCGGCAAATACGACGGCATCCTCGGCGTACTAGGCGGGCTCGAGATCCTCCGCTCACTGAACGAGATGGGCATCCGCACCCGCCACCCGATCGTCGTGACCAACTGGACCAACGAGGAGGGTACCCGTTACGCGCCGCCCATGATGGCCTCGGGTGTGTTTGCCGGGATCATGAGCCTGGAGGAGGCCTATGCCAAGACGGATGCCGACGGCAAAACCTTTGGTGACGAGCTGAAGCGTATTGGCTGGCGCGGAGAGGAACCCGTGGGCCAGCGCGACATGCACGCTTTCTTCGAACTGCACATCGAACAAGGCCCGATCCTCGAGGCCGAGGGCATCGATATCGGCGTTGTTACCCACGGGCAGGGGCTGCGCTGG
>JBGCFK010000504.1:0-4888 GCA_045106875.1 Paracoccaceae bacterium
GACCAGTTCGTGACTCGATATTTCGCCTTCGGGATCTTGTCCCGATACGGTTCGTTTAACTTATACGGCATGGTTCAGACGCGATCAGTGGTGGAAGGAACGCGCCACATACCACCCAAAGGCTATCTCTGCACCAACGCCACGCCAAACTGTTGGAAGCATCACTGATTCGCTTTGGCCCGCTCTCTTTCCAGCCGGGCGACGGCACCCACACGCAAGTCGGCAATTTGATTGAGCAGGGCTTGCGGATCAACAAAGACGTTCGGCGCATCTGCATCGCGCGCCAAGTGCTTTTGGCGGTCCTCGTACAACCCGTTCGAGAACCCGTGGGTCGTGAGGTGCACCTCGACATTCGCGTCGCTGTCCTCGACCAATGCGCGGATGCGGTCGACGCTCTCGATATAGGCCTCGACCTGGGGTGGGCCTTCGATGGCGTTCAGACCCAGGCCACCGATCGTGATTGCCCGAAAGGTTTGATCGCCGTCCATGACATCATAGAGATAAGAGGCCGTGCCCCATGTGTGGCCGGGCGTCTCGACAACCCGGAACGTATTGCCGCCGAGCTCGATCGCATCGCCGTCCGCGACGACCATATCAGGTTCTATCATCTCCCATGCGCGCGGCGTGCCCCGGGATTTTGCGGCAGCGGCGACCGCTTCCTCCCAACCCGTCTGTGTCATCACAAATTTAGCGTTGGGCAGCAGTGGCTTGAGCGTTGCAGCACCGCCCACATGGTCGAAATGGCCATGGGTCATCAGAACGTATTTGATGTCCGCGAAATCGACGCCGGTGGACTCCATATTGGCGATCATCTGCGGCATGTGCGGACCATAGAGCGTATCAATCAGCACGCTGCCGTCCTCGGTCTGGATCAACCACGCCGAGACCCAGCAGATGCCGATATAGGTGACGTTGTCGAATGGTTTCCACGGGGTGATCTTCTGCGCTTCGGGGTCGCTCAACCACTTTCCCAGATCAGGCGGCATCTTGCCAGTTCTACCAAACTCGGTGAAGTGCCGAAGGATGGGAACGGATGAGCAGCCATCCGTCAGCCCATCGTCTGCATGGGCAATGCCGGTCTCCATGGCGAAGGACAAGGCCATAGCTAAAGCCAAAGCACCAATGTGGGCACGTGATGCCATGGTCCGTTTCCTGAAGTATGTCATGTCGATCTCGATCCTAATCATTGCACGTTGTTCCGGAACAAGGTTTCCTGACGCGTTCTCAATGGGCAGAAAATAGCACGCCGGGGTTCAACAGGCCATCGGGGTCCAGCGCCACTTTGATCCGGCGCATTACATCCGGGACCTTTCAAAAGTCGAGGGGTTATGGGATTTTGCCGCCGGTTTTTTTTGGTGGGGAAGGCAAAGCAGCGGGAGGCGCGTCAGCACATTCCTTGTCGAGGGTGGGGCCGATTTCATCGTAAATGCCCGAATGGGAGGCAAGCAACACATGCGTTGGTCAAGCCGAGGCGCGTTCCAGATCCTCCAGGCTCGAACGGCAGACATCAAGAAACTCTCGAAAGACATTTCCTGGCCGCCTGACCCCCCCAACTTCTGAAAGGTTCCGGGCTCTCAGCACGCAAGGTTCGAAAACCCCATAGTGTAATCGCTGACGCGGCTGCAACCGCCGTTCTTGGTTGGTTCCAGAACTGGAGGTTACGCCAACCTAAAGTTTCCACCGCCTTCGAGACGCGACCCGCTCGTCAATCACATCAAACACTCCCGAGTGGCGACGCCTGATCTTTCATCCGTTCTGCAGACCCTCACGTAACCACCTGTGCGCAAGCTCCACTTTCTGGCGCGGACGATCCGAGAGAACGAAGGGGTAAAGATCAGGAAGGCCCATCGAACGATTCACGTGATTGACGCCAATGACTATCGGTGTTGCGATGGTCGTCAATTTCGTCAGATCAGGCTCGGCGTAAGGGTCCCATCCCGGATCAGGCCCATCCGGCACGGCAAAACCGGCGGCCAGGAAACTGTCCGTGATATCAACGATGTGGAGCAGATGCGCCGTTGTCTCCGCCCAGTCCTCGTGCGGGTGCGCTGACGCGTAGGGGGTCAGGAAATGGTCCTCCCACCCGGCAGATGGGCCCTCAGTGTAGTGCTGTTCCAGCGCGCCCGCATAGTCAGCGCGTTCATCGCCGAAGTTGGTGCGAAACTCCTCGAGAAACTCGGGGACTATGTTGAGACGCCACCACAACACATGCGCGATTTCGTGGCGCATGTGTCCGATCATCGTCCGATAACGCTCGCCGAGGGCTTCGCGTCTACTGACCCGAAGGGCTGGATCGGCCTCCTCAACGCTTATTGTGACGACGCCTGTCGCGTGGCCCATGACAACAGGATTGGCGCCCTCAGCCAGCATGTGGAACGCAGGCGACGGCCCCGTGTCGCCGGGTCCGAACCAGTGCCACCGTCGAAGATTGTCCAGAACCCAGCGCTTGGCGGCCTCAGATCGCGCCCAGTTCTCCAATGCATCGGGCATTGAGGCGTCTGGCGACAGCGCCGTCATGGTGCATGCATCGCAGAGTGCGCCTGGTGCGCTTGCGACCCAATTGCAACCGATCACATCGCGATTGGCGCAGAAATGGGCCTCCGAGACAAACGACCCCGTCGCCGGATCGTATGCTACGGCGACGCCATTCGGCGTTGTGGCGCCGTCGAAGAACAGGACGCCATCGTCAACGGGATTTGAGAATACTCGCATAGGCCTAGGTAGTCCCATACGGGTGCCCGGTCGAGGAGAATGTCCGCATGGCCCAATCCCTCGAGGGTACGCTGCCTCGTATCACCTCGCTTAGCAGGGCCTTCACATGACGCATGCAGCGCCACAGCGCACCTGGGCGCATAGCACTCGCAATGGCGGTAACTGTGACTACCTCTCGTAGTGGAGCGTCCTGCGTTTGAATTTCCCGCGCCGGGAGGCCCATTGGCAGGACGGACGGGCCGAAGCCATTCGAACAAGCCTGACAGCCCGTCAGTAGGAGATTAGATGAAAGATTTCGAACAATTGGACGAGCGCCTTCCCAGAGACCAGTACTGGCCGCTCCCCGACGCCACGGGACCCTGCGGGGGCGAACGCAGAGTTGGCGTTGAGATTGAGTTTGCCGGATTGTCCGAAGCAATGGCGGCCAAAAGTCTGGCGGATGTTTTTGGTGGACGGCTGGTGAGGTACGACGCGCACGTCTGGAAGCTGGAAGACAGCCAGATCGGCACCTTGAAGATTGAACTCGATACTGCCCTGAAGAACAAGGCAGGGTCACCGATCGGTGATCAGCTCCTAGAGCTGTCGCGCGAACTCGTCCCGGTGGAAGTGGTGACGTCCCCGCTGTCGGCGGGCGATCTGTGCGAGATGGACCGGCTTCTGAAGCACCTCCAGTCGGCTGGCGCTCTTGGCTCTCGGGACGGCCTTCTCTTCGGGTTCGGCATCCACCTGAACCCAGAGGTGGCGGCCGAGACCGCGGAGCACATCATCCCCGTGGTGCGCGCGTTTGCCCTTGTTGAGCAGTGCCTGCGGGCCGTTGATCCGCCCGATACCGCGCGGCGCATCCTGCCCTTCATCGACCCGTGGCCGCGATCCTTCATGGACCGCGTCGTCACCGAGGGCACGGACTGGCAGCTTGGCGCTCTTTGTGATGCCTATCTTGAACTCGTGCGATCGCGGAACCACGGACTGGATCTGCTGCCCCTGCTGGAGCATCTTATGCCTGATCGCGTCCGAGCAGGCCTGCCGGAAGGTCACGCCAAGGGCGGACGGGCCACCTGGCACTACCGATTGCCCGAAACAAAGTTTGACGCCGAGAACTGGTCATTCGCCTACGAATGGAACCGGTGGGTCTTTGTTGAGCGCGTGGCGCAGGACAGTTCGGTGTTGCGGAGGCTCTCGGCTGCGTGGGCGGCGCACAGGGCATCCCGGACGTCCATTCGGACCGATTGGTCACACGACGCATGTGCAATCCTACTGGGGGCAGATCTTTGGGACGCGTGAAACCTCGGATCGGTGTGACGACGTCGACCCGCTCAGGCTGGCGCATCTATCCGCTGGTAGCGTTCAACCTGTGGCTGGCGGGCGGCCGGGGCGTTCGCTGGAACACCCGCAAAGAGGCCGATATCAGCGACGTGGATGGCCTGATCGTCGGTGGTGGCGATGATATCTCACCGGCTCTCTATGACGGCGACATGAAGATAACCGCGCGCCTCGACCTGGACCGGGATGCGCTGGAACGGCGGCTTGTGGAGGGAGCCCTTGCGGCAGGCAAACCCGTGCTCGGGATCTGCCGCGGCGCCCAGATGCTGAACGTGGCCCTGGGCGGCAACCTGCACCAGGACGCCTATGCTCATTACACCGAAAGCGACTTCGTGAAGACTGTCCTGCCCCGCAAGGCGGTACGAATCGAGGCGGGAACCCTTCTCGCCCGCGTCGCGGGAGAGGACGAGATGCGAGTCAACGCCCTGCACACGCAATCGATCGATCGGCTGGGCGATGGCTTGCGACCCGCGGCCAGGGACCAAGGCGGCATGATCCAGGCCGTCGAACGCACCGAGGAGCCAATGGCGCTGGGCGTGCAATGGCATCCGGAGCACCTGTTTTATGCCCGCCGGCAACGGGCCTTGTTCCGGGCTCTTGTGAACGCCGCCAGTGCGCGTCTCGAAGGGGCGGGCCAGATCACCGCGGCCCGCCAGGAGCCGCAATCCCAGATGTCCTAGGCCGTGTCGCCGGACGCGGCCTTAGGGGGTGCTTTGCACCACTGTCACTGTGCTCTAATTTCTGTCACTAATAAACATTGGGGCCAATTATTGGCATTATTGTTCCTTTAATTATGTCACGAATCTCTGCCGCCACCTGGCTGGTTACTCCGTCGCTGACGGAACGGACTAACTTG
>JBGCFK010000505.1:0-11384 GCA_045106875.1 Paracoccaceae bacterium
TCGGTGATGGTGGCCCAGCCATCATAGATCGCCGTGATAATGATGCCGGCCACCAGTATGATCGGGATCACACCGGGGACGGATCGGATCCGCTCGCCCCATGTGAAGCCTGTAACTGCAGGGCCGGCGTTGGGATGGGTCTTGGCCCAGAGAACAATGATAGCGGCATAGATCAGCGCTGAGACGACCCCGGGCAGAAATCCTGCCAGCAACAATGCGCCGACGGATTCCTCTACGATCAACGCATAGATCACCAGGATGGCTGAAGGTGGAATCAGGGTGGCGAGCGTGCCCCCTGCCGCCACGACACCCGCAGCAAGGCGCTTGTCATAGCCCGCACGAAGCATCTCGGGGATGGCGACGCGCGAGAACACCGCCGCAGTCGCAGTCGAGGCTCCGGACACTGCCGCAAAACCCGCCTGCGCCATGACTGTGGCGACTGCAAGTCCTCCCGGCACCCAGCCAATCCATTTGCGCGCGGCATCGAACAGCTTTGTGGTCATTCCAGCGTGGAAGGCCAGAAACCCGATCAAGATGAAGGGCGGTAGCACCGACAGCGCGTAAAGCGATGTTTTCGCATAAGGGATGGACCCGGCGGTTGAAGCGCCGGGTCCGAACCCGATAAGCTCAACCAACCCGATGAAGCCCGCGATCCCGGCGGCAAAAGCGACGCGGACACCCAGCAGCGCCAATCCAAACAGGATGCAGATGCAGATGATCCCGACCAGCACAGGGTCAGAATATCCAATGTTGAAAAGTGGCGTGTCCATCTAACGGGCATCCTCAGGAGTGTCGGAACCCATGGCTTCCCGTATCTCTTCTTTCGCCTGCTCGGCGATATCCTTCTGGACAACGACACCCACAGGCGTGAGGTCCGGATTGACTGCAAGCCGGGCGGCGCCCATCGTTTGAGTGATCATCCGCAGGACCAGCAGACCGAAAGCAAGCGGTACCAACAACTTAGACGGCCATGTGTCGATCTCGGCATCGGTCGTCGAGTCCCCGATATTGTAGGCGTCATAGAAGAAGTTCCATGCAAACCAGGCCAATAGCGCTGCGATCACAAGGGTGCAGAGGCCAGCAAAAGTCTCGATCGACCAGAGTGTCCGCCCGGTCAGACGCCCCATCAGGATATCCATCCGGATATGGGTGCCCTGTCGCTGGCAATAGGAAATTCCGATAATAGCGAGCACCGGCATCGCCAGTTCGATCATGTCGATATAGCCGAAGATGGGTGCGTTGAAGAGAAACTTGGCGCGCAGCACGACCTGCACCACGCCAAGCAGCATGAGGAACAGGATTGCCGTGGCGGCAATCAGGTTCAGCGCATCCTCAGGCCACCTGAGGAAACGATCCAGACGCCAGACAATCCGCCCGAGGCTGTCCTCAGGCGGATGTTCTGTCGTTGCGCTATCGGCTTGACCGACCATTGGAATGCTGGACCGAAGCCCGTCCTATCCTCAGGTCGTGTACTCGGCCTGAGCTTCTTCGACCAATTCGAGTAGACGGTCCATCACGGCCTCCGCAGCTATCTGATCGCCATAGGTCTCGACAAACTTGGCATAGACCGGCTCGCCCGCGACCTTCTTGAACTCGGCCAGAGTGGCGTCGTCATATACGATCTTTTCCATCTTTGCCTCGAAGGCAGGCAGGTTCTTGGCGTCTGCCTCTTCGTATTTTTCGATCATGGCCTGGGTTACTTCGTCCTTCAGACCCATCAGAAGCGTCTGATACTGCTCGGGCAGTGCTTCGAAAGCGGTCTTGTTGAACACCATCGGGCATTCCGATGATCCAGGTTGCAGGTTCGAGGTGTACCACGTTGCCAGTTCGTTGATCTTGTAGGCCGCGTGCGCATAGGTGTATGGGAAGCTCACCGCATCGACGCCGCCGCGCTGCATCAGCGTATATGTCTCGGCCGCAGGAACAGTCTGGCGTGTTGCGCCAAGTGTTTCGAACGCCTGGCCGACACCGCCGCCTGCACGCACGCGCATACCATTCCAGTCGGCAAGCGTTTTGGGCGCCTTGCCGGTCCCCAGGAACTCGTATTGCGGCAGAAGCGTCGAGGCATATGCCAGCGCGTTCCACTGCGCCATGTCCGCGACCAGCGCCGGATGCTGCATCAGGTTGTTGCGTACATGTGCCGATACGCGGAAGTCACCAAGCGGTACGAATGGCAGCGAGTAGACCATAAAGGCAGGATTCTTGCCCGGGCTGTAGAAATTGCAGAACATTGCGCCTTCGAAGGCATTGTTCTTCAGCCCGTCCAGGTTCTCACGGCTTTTGGCCAGCTGACCGCCATAGAAGATCTGGATCTTGAACTTGCCGTCAGTTTCCTCGGCGACACGCTCGGCCAGCTTCTCGACACCTGCCGTGAAGGCCCGCGGCTTGCCCCAGGTTGACCACTTCCAGAAGACGTTCGGCCCGTCCACATTTGCGGCAAGCACTCCGGTCGATGTCATAGCGATTGCCGCGGCACCCATGAGTGCCTTTGAAATGAAGTTCATAGTTTGCTCCCTTAGCGAGGCCCTAGGCCCAGTACTGATGATCCGTGCCGGTCTGTTGCCGGTTCACGGCTACACTAACGAACAGCGCTTTCCTTGCAAGCCCGTACGCCCCCCGCTATCCGAGATATGATCGAAAAAGGGGAGACCAACATGGCGCGATTCAACCGTTTGCTGATTACAGGTGCAGCTGGAAACCTTGGCCGCGAGTTGCGAGCCGGCCTTGCGCCCTTGGCGGACACCCTACGTCTGACAGATCGGGAGGAGATGGCCCCCGCCGGACCCGGTGAAGAGATCATGCAGGCGGATGTCGGTGATTTCGATGCCATGTTGAACGTGGTCGAGGGGTGCGATGCAATCGTGCATTTTGGTGCGGCCCCGTTTGAAAAGCCTTGGGAGGAAATCCTGAACTCCTCCATCAGGGGCGGGTACAATGTCTACGAAGCCGCGCGGCGCCACGAGGTCAAGCGTATTGTCTACGCATCCTCCATCCACGCAGTCGGATACGTTCGGCGCGAAGCGGGCGCGGATACGGACACCGAGCACCGGCCCGACACGCTTTATGGCCTGTCCAAATGCTTCGTCGAGGATTTGGCGAAACTTTATTGGGACAAGTTCGCGATCGAAAGTGTGTGCCTGCGCATCAATTCGTGCTTCCCCGAGCCTGCTGACCGGCGCCATCTTTCTACCTGGATGAGCTTCCGCGATTGTGTGCAGCTGGTCGAGCGGTCGCTCTGCGCGGAAAGCGTCGGGTTCTCAGTGCTCTACGGCATCTCGGATAACCGTGAGCGGTTCTTCAACAACGACAAGGCCCGGCACATCGGGTATGTGCCGCAAGACAGCGCCGAGCCCTACCGCGCAGCCGTGGAAGCCAAATGCCCGCCGGGCGATCCTGCGGATCCGGCAGTACACTTTGTGGGAGGCGTATTCTGCAATTATGGACATCCGGATGACGAGTGAGTCCGAAGACAGTTCGGAAAAGAAATCAAAGGCATCGGTTCGCGAAAGAGCCGATGCCATACGAGCATTCCGATGCAAGAACCTGATTGCCGTCATCGAAGACCCGAACGACATCAAGAACATAGGAACGGTCGTCCGGAACGCCAATGCGTTGGGCGTCGAGAAGGTTTATATCGTCGATCCGCGGTCAGCGCTGCCTGACGACTGGCAGGTCATGCGGGAACGCAAGTCGTTGTCCCGGACCTCTGTCTCGGCGATCAAGTGGACATTCGTAAAACGTTTCGACAGCACGCAAGACTGTCTGGCGCATCTGCAGAAGACCGGTTTCGTCTCTGTGGTGACGTCACCGCATGTGAAGGGACGCACCAACGTGTTTCTTCAGGATGGAGACTTTACCCAGCATACGAAGTTGGCGGTTTGGTTCGGCAATGAGAAACGCGGGATCAGCCAGTCGGCTGTTGAGCATAGCGATATGTGTGTTGCCATTCCAATGTTCGGAATGATCGAGAGCCTGAACCTTGGCACCAGTTCGGGGATCGTGCTTTACGAGGTAGCAAAACAGAGGCGAGCCTATCAAAGCAAGTACCGTCGGGGCCGTTACAAGGGAAAACGCTCTGAACCGCTGCCAATTGTGATGCCCCGCGAGGAACCCGACGGAGGCTAATGCCGTTTCGATACATCACAACCGCTTCGCCACCTCTTCCAGCATCACCTCCGTCGCGCCGCCACCGATGGCGTGTACGCGCGCATCACGGTAAAGGCGTTCGATCTCGGTGCCCTCCATGCACGCCATCCCGCCGTGGATCTGGCCGCATTCATAAACCACGTGCTGCAACATCTGAGCCGCATGCACCTTGATCATCGAGACTTCCTTCACGCAATCCCGCCCCTGCGTGTCCAGCCACGCTGTGTGATGCACCATCTGCTTCACGCTTTCGATCCGGGTCGCACAATCTGCCAGTTTCATGCGCACCGCTTGCTTGTCCCAAAGCGTGCCGCCAAAAGCACGACGTGTCTTGGCATGGTCCAATGTCACTTCCAGCGCGCGCTCGGCCTCGCCCGTCACGATCGCGCCCATGACAAGCCGCTCGTTCTGAAAGTTGTCCATGATCTGGTAGAATCCGCGGCCTTCATCGCCTAGAAGCGCATCGCCCGGCAGTTCCACATCCTCGAACGCCAACTCGGCCGTGTCCGAGCAACGCCAGCCCATCTTGTCCAGCTTGCGTACAACCGAGAACCCCGGCGTGCCCTTTTCAACAACAAACATGGATATACCGCGTGAAGGCTTGGCCTGAGGATCCGTGCGGGCCGCAACAAAGATGAGATCGCCCAGCACACCGTTGGTGATATAAAGCTTCGCGCCGTTCAGCACCCAACCATTGCCCCGCCGCTCGGCACGCGTGGTGATCGCAGCGACATCTGATCCAGCGCCGGGTTCCGTCACGGCCACAGCGGTAACTTTACGTCCAGCTATGATATCGGGAAGATAGCGCGCCTTCTGCTCTGGCGTGCCGTAGCGTTCGAGATGTGGTGAGGCCATATCCGTGTGAACGGTCGTCGAGGCGGTGAAGCCCCCCAGCCCCGACCGCCCCAGTTCTTCGGCAAGCACGACAGAGCCGAAAGTATCCATCTCGGCGCCGCCATACTCTTCGGGGTATCGCACCCCGAGGAACCCCAATTCCCCCATTCTGCGGAAGATCTCCCGCGGAATCTCTCGGGCCGTTTCCCAGTCATCTGCATTCGGGCGGATTTCACGGTCCACGAACCGGCGCATTTGAGTACGAAAAGCCTCGTGCTGTTCTGAGAAATACAGGGGGTTCATTAATATGCCCTCTCTAAAGGGTTCATTTTGCGTGAACTTTCGAGTTCAGCTGGAGATAATCCGACAACCCTTGCGCGGCTTTCATTCCATCGCGGATGGGATTGTGCCGCTCTCATGCTTGTTCACGTGCGCGCTAACGGGTACCTAACCCGGTGGAAGCACAGGACACAACGGGAGCTTGACCATGGATGCTGTCGATCACATGACCGTTGAAGAGATGGCGGACGCAGTTCCGAATGGTGCGCTGCTTGGCGTGCCTGCCGACTATTCCGGAGTTTCCATGGCTGTGACGAGGGCGCTGATTGCCCGCGGCGCAAAGGACCTGCGTCTCTATTGTCTGCCGCTAACTACAATGCAGGGCGATATGCTGATCGGTGCGGGCTGCGTGTCCGGTGTCGAAGCTGCGGCCGTGACATTAGGGGAATATGGATTGGCGCCCTGTTTCTCCCGTGCGGTGCAAGGCGGCGCGATAGCGATGCGCGATTCGACCTGCCCCGCTTTGCATACCCAACTGCAGGCTGTTGAGAAGGGTGTGCCGTTCATGCCATTGCGCGGTCTGATCGGGTCGGATGTCGCGCGGATGAATCCGGACTGGAAGGTGATCGAAAATCCGTTCGAGCCTGGCGACGCAATCATGGCCCTGCCCGCCCGTCCACTTGACGTGACTGTGTTTCATGCTCCTGCCGCGGACCGGGCCGGGAACATCTTCATTGGGCGCCAGCGCGAAGTTGCGTCCCTGATCTACGCCTCCCGTGAAGTCTATGTCACGGTTGAGAAATTTGTCGACACGGACTTCTACGAGACCGAGGCGACGGCTGCAGGCGTGATCCCCGCGTTCTACTTCTCTGGCGTTGCTGAGGCCAAGAATGGCGCCTGGCCTATTGGGTTGACTGATCAGTACGCAGCAGATGGTGATGCCATCCGTGCCTATGCGTCTGCGGCCCAGACACCAGCCGGCTTCGAGAGCTATCTGGCCGAACAAGGCATTCGTCGCCGGACAGCCGCATGACAGACGAGACGCGAGAGGAATTGCTGATCTCGGTGCTGGCAGACATGCTGGCAGGTGACCGCCACGTGGCCGTAGGGGCCGCTTCGCCCATTCCAGGCGCCGCGGCTTTGCTGGCCAAGGCCGAGGCGCGGGACGCCGGACGGCGAATGCAGGTGTCGATCCTGCACTCTCGCCAGCACAATCCGTTCACGGCAGGCTCACGGGAACTCTTCGACCTTGCCGCGCGCGGAGCCATTGACAGCTTTTTCCTGGGCGGTGTGCAGATCGACGGGCAGGCCAACATCAACCTGGTCGGGATCGGAGACCCGCCCGGCTCCAAGAAGCGCTTTCCCGGCTCGTTTGGCTCAGCATTGATGTACTATGTGGTGCCCAAGGTGATCCTTTTCCGCGAGGAACATTCGCCCCGCACACTGGTCGACAAGGTGGACTTCGTCTCGGCCCCGGGCATGTCTGATCCGGGGGTGCACCGGCCCGGCGGCCCGCATGCGCTGGTGACGAATCGTTGCGTGATGGATTTCGACCGGACAGCCGGGTTCCGCCTGCGGTCGGTGCACGGCGGCGAGACGCCGGAGACGGTACGCGACGCCACGGGCTTTGCCTTCGACATCCCCGGTTCCGTATCCGAAACCCCGCCCCCGTCCAAGGCGCGCCTGGCCCGGATCCGCAAGAACATCGCCCCGCAGATCCTGACCTTCTACCCGGAATTCGCAAGGCGCATCTGGGGCATCGCCGCCTGATCGCCGCCTGATCTGGTGCCTCAGACCCTGATGACCTTGGCCTTCTTCAGCGCGTTGACCACGTGAAGCTTCCTGAACGGGCCCCAGCGCCCCTGATTGGCCAGCTTCTTTTCGCAGGCCGTGACCACGGAACTGTTGCCCCAGACATAGGCCCACAGCAGTTCTTCCAGCACCTTCAGATTGTCCTCCTTCTTCAGGTTGAGCGTAGATTTGGCCTTTGTCATGGCTTTTGCCTTCGGATCCCTGCCGTTTACGTCATCGCCGCAGACCATGACCCATTTCAGGATGTTGAACTGCTCGGATTTCAGGAACCGGGGATAGATCACCTTGTCCACGTGTTTGATGCACGCGGCCTTGTACTTGCGTACGATCGCCTTGAAGCGGGGGTTCTTCCAGTCCTTGGCGACCCGCATCGCATGCATTTCATCATAGTCTTCCTGCGCAAGCTTGATGCGCATGGGTGCTTTCCGGGAGATGTAGGCATGGTAGAGTTGCGATGGTTGCACGCCCTCGCTAACAGCAAAGTTCAGCACGGCCTGGTGCTGCTTGCCCATCGTGACGGCAAACAGTGTCAGGTATTTCAGTTCCCGGTCGCTGTCCGCGGCCTCTTTCAGGCTGGTCGCATAGGTCACCGGTCCGATATTCAAGCCCATCCGTCGAGTCCTTCTGATGAAACGGCGCCCGTCGCCGCGATTGTCAGAAGTTGAGTGCCCCGGCCGCCTGCAAAGGTTCACGGGACTGGACAGGAATTGTCTTGCGACCAGATGTGCGCACAGGCAAGAGAACATGGAACAAGCAAGGGGAGACGCAAGATATGGGCGCGCTGGACGGCATACGAGTTGTCGATCTCACACGGATTCTTGGGGGGCCGTTCTGCACCCAATGGCTTGGCGACCATGGCGCTGACGTCATCAAGGTCGAGCCTCCACAAGGCGACGATGTCCGCCACTGGGGCCCTCCATTCGACGAGGATGTGGGCGCAGCCAGCTATTTCCTGGGCATCAACCGCAACAAGCGCGGCATGGCTCTGGATCTGAGGCAGGCCGAGGGCAAAGAGGCGCTTTTCCGGCTGCTCGAGACCGCAGATGTCCTGATCGAGAACTTCAAACCCGGTTCCATGGAGAAATGGAATATGGGCTATGACACTGTTCTAAAACAGAAGTTCCCGCGCCTGATTCACGCCAAGGTCTCGGGATTCGGCGCTGATGGCCCGATGGGTGGGTTTCCGGGCTATGATGCCGTGATTCAGGCGCAGGCCGGGATGATGAGCGTCAACGGTGTGCCCGGCGGCGGCCCGACCCGCCTTGGCATTGCGATTGTGGACATCGCAACGGGAATGGCCGCGGCCATCGGCATCAACATGGCGCTCTATGAACGTAGCATTTCGGGCAAGGGGCAGTTCATCGAAACCTCGCTCTATGACACCGGGGTCTCGCTGCTGTTTCCGCACTATGCCAACTACTTCCTGTCTGGGAAAACACCTGTCATCACGGGAAACCGGCACACCAATCTATCACCCTATGACGCCTATCCGACGAAGACCTGCGACATCTTCATTGCCGGCGGAAATGATGGCCAATTCAAGCGGTTATGCTCCGTTCTTGGCGTGCCTGAGATGGTTGATGAGGTGGATTTCAAGGACAATGCAGGGCGGCTGACACATCAGGAGGAACTGCGCGCCCGCTTCGAACCTTTGATGGCGGCGTGGGATGGCGAAGAACTTGCGCGAACCCTGATGGAGAACGGCGTGCCCGCCGGGCCTGTCCTGACCGTCCCAGAGGTGATGGAGGCGGAACAGACCCGCGTGCGAGAAATGGCAATCGACATCGAAGGTTTCCGTACCACAGGCAACCCGATCAAGATGTCCAGAACGCCCGCAAATCCCGCAAGATCGCGCCCACCCAAATTTGGTGAGGAGACCCGGAGTATCCTTGCTGACCTTGGGTACTCGGCTTCGGAGATTGACACGATGATTGCGGCAGGCGCCGCGCTCGACGGGTCCGGGAGCTAGGGAACATGCGTATGGCAAGCATATGGCATCCGTATGGCTTGCGTACGTCATGCGTATGGCATGCGTATGTACAAAGTGTCGACGCGATGCGCGGAGACAGGCATGTTTGAGGGGTTCACCGATACCTTCATCGACACATCAGGTGCACGCATCCGGGTGCGTCATGGCGGCTCCGGGCCGCCGCTGCTTCTGCTTCACGGCAACCCCCAAACCTCCGCCATGTGGCGACATCAGGCCGCCGCCCTGAGCGACCGCTTCACCATCATCTGCCCTGACTTGCGCGGCTATGGTTTCTCGTCAAAACCGCCTGCGGGTGAGAACCATGCGAATTACGCCAAACGCGAAATGGCCCGCGATATGGTCGAGGTGATGGAGACGCTTGGGCACACCCGTTTCCATCTCTGCGGTCACGATCGTGGCGGACGTGTCGCGCATCGGCTGGCCTACGATTGGGCTGATCGGGTCACGCGACTATGCGTGTTGGATATCGGACCGACGCGCGAGATGTATGCCCAGACGACCGAAGACATGGCCAAAGCCTATTGGCACTGGTTCTTCATGATCCTTCCCTCGCCCATGCCGGAGCGGATGATGGCGGCTGACCCTGATCGGTTCTGGATCGACAAGTGTTCGCGCCAGGGTGATGCGAACGCGTTCGGCGAGGCGCTGGAGGAATATCTGCAGGCGTTTCGCGATCCCGAAACCATCCGTGGTTCCTGCGAGGATTACCGTGCCTCTGCCACCATCGATATCGAACATGACAACGTCGAGACCGGCAAGCTGACAATGCCGTTGCTGGTGCTCTGGGCCAAGCAGGGCACCGTCGAGAAGTGCTACGATCCTTTGGCGTTGTGGCGTATGCGTGCCGAGAACGTGCGCGGTCACGCGCTGGACTGTGGGCACTATATGCCGGAAGAATTGCCCGATGAGATCTCGGCGGCATTGGCGGAATACTTCGGCTAGACAAACAACAGACAGAACACAGCAAAGGCCGTCAGGGCTGCCAGCGAATACACACCGTTCCATTTCCATGTTATCTCGGTTGACTTCCGCCCCGTCGCGCCCGCGATAAGCAGCGCGCCTGTGGCATTTGGGGACGCCGTGAGGCTCAGCATCCATCCCGCTGCCAGACCCACCGCGATATGCTCAGGTGCAGCAGGCAGTTCCGGCAAGGCAGACAGCACTGCAGCCAGAAATACCACCATCATCATCGGGCTCAGTGCGATCTGTCCGCCCAATGTGATGAGCACAGGGATCAACGCCACAATCATCCAGGGCGCAAGATGGGCGCTTTCGGTCCATGCGGCAAAAAGCTCGATCGGCGCGAGCCGCGCGGCACAAATGCCGATGAAACCGGCAGCCCCCAGCAGATAGGCGTCACGGGCAAGCCGGGGTATGGAGGTGGCGGCGATCTCGGTCAATCTCTGCCCGGTTGCGGGAATATTCCCATGGTTCTGCGACAACACCCAGCCGAACAGCATCATCGGAGCGACCGTCATCAACGCCTGAGGCAACGAGACACCTGCCAGTTGCTGCACTGAAAAGGCGCCCAGGATCAACAGAGCGTAGACCGCCAGCAGATCCAGACCCGCGCGCCGCGGAAAAGGCCCTGCCGTGTCCGGAATCGCACGCGGCTTGCCCCAGCGCAGCCGATCCTCGGCCCAGCCAATCCCAAGCATGATCAGTCCCATGCCCATCCCATAGGCCATGGCCAGCAGTGGATCGAGACCGGGAACCGACCCCAGTATGATCACCTGCGTCAGCGTTGTGGGAGCCCAGGTGATCACGGGCGCGAACCCTCGGATCAGGGCCGAAAGCGCCCTGCGTTCGCGCACTTGCGCCAGGCGCTCGTCCTCAGCGGTCTCAATTGGCTCGGCCCGCACACCGCGTTGGACCAGCGGGGCAAGCAGCGACACGGCGCCAAAGTTCATCAGGATGCCAGCCATATGCCCCCCGGCCCATGTGGCCACGAACCGCCTTCCCGGGCGTTGATGGGTCAGCCAATGCCCGACCGTCTTCACAGCCGGCGAGGTCACTGCCGCCTCGCGCAGCAACATCAGCAGTAGAATGAACCCGGCGAAGTAAGCGCCCTGCCCCAAGGCGAACGTCAGATCCTCGATACTTTCGCGCTGCCAGAGACCCCAGGACAGAGCAATCGCCAGAACCAGAAGCGCCCATTCCCGCAGCCCGAACCTCGGCGTGACCGCAATCATCAGCACCACCGCCAGCACACGCGATGGCAGCCCGGCCCAATCCTGCCCCAGCACCTTGTCCAGCACCACCAGCCCGGCCAGCGCCAGCATCACCATGCTGGATATCCGGTCTGCGATGACAGAGAGCCGAG
>JBGCFK010000506.1:0-6367 GCA_045106875.1 Paracoccaceae bacterium
CATGCGCCTGCTGCGTTCTGGTCGCCCAGCACCAGATAGACGTCACGTGTCAGGCCGGGGTCGATTGCGGCCTCCGAAGTTGGCATCTGCTGCACCGGGTAGAAACGCTTTTCAGGGCAAAGCGCACGTACGGGCTCTCCGTCACTCAGCAAAGTGAAACGCCCGAACTCGGACGAAAAGTTCCGGCCCTCGCTGCCCTTAACACTGCTCTCGCCAGTGACGCCGCATTGCACGGCGTCAAAGGGTGCGCCGACTGGTAAGCGTTCGACGTCGTCAAAACGAAGTTCGTACGGTCCCAACGGGATCACATCGCCAGGACGCGCGAGACGGATATCCTCGATCTCCCACGCGCTGACAGCGGCAATGCCCATTACGGTCAGTCCCAGCCCGGCATGAGCAATAGATTTGCCCCAGTCCGCGCGCGGCAAACCTGCAAGCCGACCGAACGCCTGACCTGTAGGCAGCTTGCCAAAGCCGGCACGCTCCCAAAGTTCGACAAGCACGCCGAGGCAGAGCCACGCGGCCAGCGCAAGCCCGATCGGGGCGAGAAGCCCTGTGCCAGTCTGAATACCCCAGACCGCACCGCCGATGGCCAATGCGCACACACCGGCCCACCATAGCCGTGTCATGACCTTCCCCGCATCGGCTCGTTTCCACGGCATCAAGGCGCCAAGTGGCAGCGCGAGGAAAAGCATCACCATGAAGGGTGTGAACGCCAGATCGAAGAACGGCGCACCAACGGAGATCTTCGCCCCGTCAAAGAACTCGCGTACCAAGGGTGCGAGTGTGCCGATGAAGACCACTGCACAGGCAACGGCCAGCAGCAGATTGTTCAGGATCAGCGCGCCTTCGCGGGAAATCGGCTGGAACACGCCCTCGGATCGCATGGATGGCGCACGCCACGCAAACAGTGTGAGCGACCCCACGATGGCTACCAGCAGGATCGCGAGGATGAACACACCGCGTTCCGGGTCCGTCGCAAACGCATGTACCGACGTCAACACGCCCGAGCGCACGATGAAGGTGCCGATCAGTGACAGGGAAAACGCGAGGATGGCGAGCAAGATGGTCCACGCCTTAAGACTTGACCGTTTCTCGACCACGATGGCCGAATGCAGCAAAGCTGCTGCCACAAGCCACGGCATGAAGGACGCGTTCTCTACCGGATCCCAGAACCACCAGCCGCCCCAGCCAAGCTCGTAGTAGGCCCAGTAAGACCCAAGCGCGATGCCGACAGTCAGCGAGACCCAGGCAAGCAGCGTCCACGGACGCACCCAGCGCGCCCAAGCCGCGTCCACACGGCCTTCTATCAACGCTGCCACGGCGAACGAGAACGAAATCGAGAGACCCACATAGCCCACGTAAAGAAATGGTGGATGGATCGCGAGGCCGATATCCTGCAGAAGAGGGTTGAGATCGCGCCCATCGACAGGCGGGTTTGGCAACCGCTCGAATGGGTTGGACGTGAACAGAATGAAGGCGAAGAAGGCAGCTGCGATCAGCGCCTGCACGGCCAGTGTCCGGGATTTCAGTGTTAGCGGCAAATCCCGGCCAAAAGCAGCCACCATCCCGCCAAACAAGGTCAGGATCAGGATCCAGAGCAGCATGGATCCCTCGTGGTTCCCCCATGTCGCAGAAACCTTGTAGATCATCGGCTTCAGCGAATGCGAGTGCGATGCGACCAGCTTGACCGAGAAGTCAGACGTCACGAAGGCATGCATCAGTGCCGCGAAACTCAAGCCCACGAGCAGAAATTGCGCAAGCGCGGCTGGGGTCGCCACCCGCATCCAGTTGGTCCAGCCGTTTGCTGCGCCCACCATCGGCACGGTCGCCTGAACTACCGCCACCGCGAAGGCGAGTATCAGAAGGAAATGTCCTAGTTCCGCAATCATGAGCACACCTCTTTTCGGTGCTTATCTTGAAGCGGAGTGCGGTCAGGTTCAAGCGGTCGCGCTGACTTGCCGCGCCAATGACATGGATGTGAGCGAATTTCTGGTCTGCTCCAGTTTCTGGACGTTTTCGAACCGACCGGAGCCAGAGACATCGGTCATGTCGCGGACCCTATGACATTTCCTTCTGTTTGCTCGGAAAGAGCCCTAGTTGGCCAGTTTGGCGACGCGTTTGGCGTTCTGGGTCCAGCCCACCATGCTTTCCGGGTATAGCCGAACGCCCTTGATGCCTGCTATTTCGCTGAGGACGAACCAGTTGGTCGCTGCCCAATGGCCCGTATTGCAGAAGCTGACGATCTGAGTGTCGGGCGCAATGCCGTTCTTTGCCAGAAGTGCGAGCACGTGATCCTTGTCTGTGGAAAGGAGAGACCCGCCGAACCAAGCTTCGTGCACAAGGTTGCTGGCACCCCGAAGGGTTCCGGCCCATGTCGCATCAGCGTGTTGCTTGGCACCGCTGAAGAACGCATCGGGACGCGCATCCACCAGCTGCGCTTCTGACGTCCCGTCTATCACAGCATGAACCCCGGCCCGGTCAATCTGCCATTCCTCGCTGAACGAATAGGCGTAGTCGGAGGCGAAATTGCTTCCCTCCTCGGTCGTCAATACGCCGCCTGACGCTGTCCAAGCCGCCAAACCGCCGTTCAGGATTGCGATCTCCTGGATGCCAGCGGATTTGAGGCTCCAATAGACACGGGCCGCGCTGCCGAAATCCAGCGTTCCCTTCCCTGCATAGGAAATGATGACCGGTACATCCGGCTCGACGCCCGCTTCGGTCAGGATCGCTGTCAGCTTCTCGTCCGAGATGAGGGCGCCCGGGTTGTCCTCCGGTCCGCGCCACGCGTTATAGGGCACACTGACCGCGCCTTCGATATGACCCTCCGCGTAGGCGCCGGGCGACCGGATATCCAGAATTATCGGCTCGTCTGGCAAGATCTCGGTGAGATCTTCGGTCGAGACAAGTGGTTGCCAGTCCGCAAATGCCATGGACGTTGAGAGGGCTGCCCCTGCGATTGCGGTGCCAATCATCCGAATCATCTGAATTCTCCTGTGTGGTTCGGATGAGATATAACTATCTATTGTGAAATTACAATTTTCACGTGAAATAATGTATAATACACGCAAACCCAGAATCAAAACGCCGCCCCCCGGGGGGAGCGGCGTCGAGGCGCGAAGGATCGCGTTTGTCTACTTTTGCTGAACGACCGGTTGATCGGCCTTTGTCCAGCCGACCATGCTTTCAGGATAAAGTTTGACGTTTTCGATCCCGGCCAGTTCCGACAGGGCGAACCAGTTGGTTGCGGCCCAGTGGCCTGTGTTGCAGAAGCTTGCGATGGGTCGGGACTGGCCGTCCTCGACCCCTGATGCTTTTGCCAGTGCCGCCACGCGATCCGCGGGGCTTACCTGACGCGGTTGTTCCTTGTCGAACCATGTCGAGTGTGTGATCTGAGCTGCCCCCTCCAACGTGCCTGCGGCCTTTGCGGCGGGGTGTTTGACCTTGCCCTTGAGAAACGGCATGGGACGCGCGTCTATGATCTGGGCGTCTGCATTGCCATCAACCACGGCCCGTACTTGCTCACGGGTCATCATCCAGTCGCTGGACAGCGCGAAGGTCTCGGTCGATCGCTCTGCGATGCCGAACTCTGTCGACAGGCTGTTGCCTGCTTGCACCCAATTCACGAGCCCGCCGTTCAGGATTGCCAATTCTGTCAGTCCAGCTGATTTGAGCGTCCAGTAAACCCGCGCGGCAGATCCGAAATCCGTGTCATTTGCGCCGTGATAGACCACGACGACTTTGTCGGTGCGGTCGAGGCCAAGGCTCTGCAGGCGTTCTGTCAAATCGGCATTCGAAAGCGGCTGGCCTGGATTGTCCTTTGGCCCGCGCCACGATCCATAGGGGGCGTTCAGAGCGCCCTTGATCGACCCCCGTTCAAAGTATTTCGGTGATCTGATGTCCAGGATCACAGCCTCTTCTGCGACAATTGCTAAGTCGGCAGGCTCCATCAGCTTCTTCCACTCGGCCGCCACGGCCTGTCCAGTGATGGCCAAAGCTGCGATGGCAGCGATCATGATTGTTCGCATTACGTCCTCCCGGGATCAATTCACGCACAGGGTGAGATTATTGCACACCAAGTACTAGTGAATAATTTGCTATCACACAAAATAGCGCGCAATGTCTGCGATGCAACATCTTTGCCGCTGCAACGTTGCGACATGCCGCCAACAAGCAGGTCTTGGACTTTGGACGGGAACAGGATACCTCAGCCTGCCTGAACACGGGTTCATACCTTGGGACAACTCATGCCTGACGCACTTGATCCGCTTGTTATCTTCACCCCATCGGGAAAGCGGGGACGCTTCGCCGCTGGCACGCCGATCCTGCAGGCTGCAAGGCAATTGGGGGTCGATCTGGATTCGGTCTGCGGTGGCCGCGGGATCTGTTCCAAATGCCAGGTGCAGCCGTCGTTTGGTGAGTTTCCAAAGCATGGTGTCACCGTTGCCGAGGGCGCACTGACTGACTGGAACGCGGTCGAGGAGCGCTACAAGTCCAAGCGCGGCATGATCGACGGGCGCAGGCTTGGCTGTCAGGCGCAAATTCAGGGCGATGTTGTCATCGACGTGCCGGAGGAAAGCCAGGTTCACAAACAGGTCGTACGCAAGCGGGCCGAGGCGCGCGAGATCGTCATGGATCCCGCGACCAAGCTATTTTACGTCGAAGTCGCCGAGCCCGACATGCATAACCCCAAGGGCGATCTTGAACGGCTGCTCGAGGCGTTGTGGGAACAATGGCAGCTCGCCAACATCATTGGCGACCTGCGCACGCTTCAAATGCTGCAACCTGCGCTGCGCGATGGTGACTGGAAGGTAACCGTTGCCATCTACACGGGCCGCGGGCGCTCGGACGGGCGCATTATCCAGGTCTGGCCAGGGTTTTACGAGGGTGCGATTTACGGCGTCGCCTTCGATGTCGGCTCGACCACCATCGCGTGCCACCTTTGCGATCTTGTCACGGGCGACGTCAAGGCGTCTTCCGGCCTGATGAACCCGCAGATCCGTTTCGGCGAGGATCTGATGTCCCGCGTGTCATATTCGATGATGAACCCGGGCGGGCATCTGGAGATGACCAAGGCTGTCCGCGAGGCGATAAATGCGCTGATCGGGCAAGTCGCTGCAGAGGCCCGGATCGTGCGCGAGGACATTGTCGAAGGCGTGCTGGTCGGCAATCCGGTCATGCACCACCTGTTCCTTGGCCTCGACCCGAAGGAATTGGGTTGGGCGCCGTTTGCATTGGCGACGTCGGATTCCATGACCCTCTGGGCCAGGGAAATCGATATGGAGATGCATCCCGATGCCCGGATCTACATCCTGCCCTGTATCGCGGGCCACGTGGGTGCGGATGCGGCAGCTGTTGCGTTGTCCGAAGCACCGCATCGTCAGGATGAGATGACCCTCGTTGTGGACGTGGGCACAAATGCCGAGATCCTGCTGGGCAATCGTGAGAAGGTGCTGGCCTGTTCCTCGCCGACGGGACCCGCGTTTGAGGGCGCGCAGATTTCGGCAGGGCAACGCGCGGCGCCGGGCGCGATTGAACGTGTGTTGATTGATCCCGAAACAAAAGAGCCGCGTTTCCGGGTGATCGGGTCCGAGCTTTGGTCCAATGAGGACGGATTCGACTCAGGTGCGGTCTCGGGCATATGCGGCTCGGGCATTATTGAGGTGATCGCCGAGATGCGTATCGCGGGCCTGATCAACGAGGATGGGGTGATCCTCAGTCGTGATCAGGCAGGCTCGGACCGCTTGGTCGAGGACGGTCGGACCTGGGCCTATACTCTGCACGATGCCAGCGCCGAGGGCGGGCCGCAGGTGCTTGTAACGCAGGCCGACATCCGCGCGATCCAGTTGGCCAAGGCTGCACTTTACGCAGGTGCGCGGTTGCTGATGGATAAGATGGAAGTCGATACAGTTGATCGTGTAGTGCTGGCTGGCGCGTTCGGGGCGCATATCTCGCCCAAGCACGCCATGGTGCTGGGCATGATCCCGGATTGCGCGCTGGACAAGGTGTCGTCGGCCGGGAATGCGGCGGGCACTGGAGCAAGGATCGCATTGCTCAACTCAGCAGCACGCCGCGAGATCGAACATATCGTGCGATCTATCGAGAAGATCGAAACGGCTGTGGAGGAGAAATTCCAGCAGCATTTTGTCGAGGCAATCGCCGTGCCGCACAAGACTGCGGCCTTCCCGCATCTGACGAAGGTGGTTCAGTTGCCGGATCTGCCAGCAATGGGTGGCGCGGATGATGGTGGAGGACGCCGGCGCCGCCGTCGCCGCGGATGATGCGGCCCGCCCAGCCCAGCCAGAGGTTTGCGTCTGCGACCGTGTTCATTGCAGCCTCGGTCTGGGGGCTCTACTGGCTGCCGCTC
>JBGCFK010000507.1:0-9154 GCA_045106875.1 Paracoccaceae bacterium
AGACATGCTACGAGAAGTGGCACCGGATTGTGGCCTCGGGGCGAGGCTGGATCCGCAAATGGGCTGGCAGGGGTGCCGGCCCTTTTTCTTTTGAACCTCTCTTCAGAGGTTCCTTCACTGAAAGGCAGTTCCCGTGAGAACGACGATTTCCCATCAGGGCAATCGGCGGGGGGGTGCGCAATCAGGCCGTGGTCACGAACAGATCCTGGATGATGCGCGTACGATCCTTGCCGATGTGTCCGAATTTCTGAAGGACCGCGTTGCGGTGCTCAAAGACACCAGAACAGAGGAAGTGGACAGCCAGGAGGTCAAGGACCTCGAACGGCTGATTCTCGAGGCGCAAAAGACTTTGCGCTCGGCGCTGGATCTGGAAGCGAAACTTGCCACCACGGCCGATCATGGCCCGGTGCTGAATCTGGAGGCGGCGCGTGCGGAAATCGAGAGCCGCCTCAATCGCCTCACTGCCACCAGCGCAGCGTAAGGCGTTTCTGGACGATCTGTCCGAAGATGCGCTTGCAGCGATGCCCTATCTTTGGGACCTGTGGGCGCATCCCGAACACCAACGATCCCCCGAGGGTGACTGGACGACATGGGTCATTCTTGGGGGAAGAGGGGCCGGAAAGACGCGGGCGGGTGCCGAATGGGTACGATCCCGCGTCGAAGGGCCAACCCCGATGGCTCCCGGTTCATGCCGCCGACTGGCTCTGGTCGGTGAGACGATTGACGAGGCCCGCGCCATCATGGTCGAGGGTGACAGCGGCATTCTGGCCGCCAGTCCTCCCGACCGGCGACCCGAGTTTGCGATCTCGCGCGGTGTGTTGAAATGGCCGAACGGAGCCGAGGCGCAGATTGTCTCTGCCCATAACTACGAATCCCTTCGGGGGCCGCAATTCGACGGAGCGTGGTCAGACGAGTTGGCCAAGTGGCGTTATGCGCGCGATGCGTGGGATATGCTGCAGTTCACACTGCGTCTGGGCAACGATCCAAGACAAATCGTGACGACCACGCCCCGCGATGTCGGGGTGCTGCGCGACATTCTTGCCATGGAGGGCACCGTTGTCAGCCATGCAGGCACCGAAGCCAATGCCGCGAACCTTGCGCCGGGTTTCCTGAAACGGCTGCGTGCCCGTTATGGCGGTACGCGAATGGGTCGGCAGGAGCTGGACGGTGTACTGGTCGAGGGGCGTGAGGGCGCGCTTTGGTCCCGCGATATGATAGATACTCACCGGGCGCCCGTGCCTGACGACCTGACCCGGATTGTGGTGGCGGTGGATCCGCCCGTGACCTCTGGCAAGAACTCGGACGAATGTGGAATCATCGTTGCAGGTGTCCGCGCAGAGGGGCCACCCGAAGCTTGGCAAGCCTGGGTGATCGCCGATTGTTCGACCAAAGGGACACCGCAACACTGGGCTGAGACCGCCGCCCTGGCCTTTCACGACCATTCAGCCGACCGGTTGGTGGCCGAAGTGAACCAGGGCGGGGATCTGGTCGAGGTTCTGATGCGCCAGGTGGCGCCAAACATCTCCTACCACGCGGTCTATGCGCAGAAGGGCAAACGCCTCCGCGCCGAACCAGTGGCCGCGCTCTACGAACAGGGACGGGTGCATCATGCCGAGATCATGGATGTTCTGGAAGGGCAGATGTGTGAATTCACTGGCCTTGCCAGCGGTCCAAGCCCCGATCGGCTGGACGCTCTGGTTTGGGCGCTGACCGATCTGATCCTGAATGCGCCTGACCTGCCGCGTGTGCGCGGATTGTAAACCGTCTGAAACCCTTTGCGGGCTGGCGCCTGCCACAAGTCAAGTTCTGGAGACAGCTGATGGCATTCAACCTGTTCCGCCGTGCCGCACGGCCGGAAGACACCAAGGCGTCCGCCGCCGCGCCGGTCATGGCGTTCCATGGCACGGGCCGGGCGGTCTGGTCGCCGCGGGACACGGCCTCGGTCGCGCGCAACGGCTATGCCGAGAACGCCGTGGGCTTTCGTGCTGTCCGCATGGTGGCCGAAGCCTGCGCTGCAATTCCCCTGGTCCTGAGTGAGGATGGCGCACATCTGACCGAACACCCGATGCGCCGGTTGCTGGACTGCCCGAACCCGGTGCAGGACGGGCGGACTTTCCTCGAGGCCGTTTACGGACACCTCCAGCTTTCCGGCAATGCCTATCTCGAAGCGGCTGCCCACAACACAACTGGCGTCCCGCGCGAGTTGCATGTGCTGCGGCCGGACCGGATGCGCGTGGTGCCAGGAAAGGATGGCTGGCCCGAGGCCTATGATTACGCTGTCGCCGGGCAAACCCATCGCTGGCGGATGGACGGCGCAACGCGCCCGATCCTGCATCTGAAGGGCTTTCACCCGTTAAACGACCATTATGGCCTCAGCCCTCTGGAAGCTGCTGCTGCTGCCATCGATATCCACAACTCTGCAGCCAAGTGGTCAAAGGCTTTGCTCGACAACGCGGCGCGGCCTTCGGGGGCGATTGTGTTTGCGGGCAAGGATGGCTCCTCGACCATGACCGAGGAGCAATACCAGCGCCTTGTCGATGAGATCGAAAACAACCATTCAGGCGCGCGCAATGCTGGCCGTCCCATGCTGCTGGAAGGCGGACTCGACTGGCGGCCCATGGGATACTCGCCCACCGACATGGAGTTCCAGGAGACAAAGAACGCCGCTGCCCGCGAGATTGCCATGGCATTTGGTGTGCCGCCCATGCTGCTTGGTCTGCCCGGTGACAACACCTATGCGAACTATCAGGAGGCGAACCGCGCCTTCTACCGCCAGACGGTGCTGCCGTTGGTCCAGAAGACGGCTGCTGCGCTGGCCGTTTGGCTGTCCGAAGGGCGGAACCGGTCCATCAGTCTTGCTCCGGATCTCGAGGCGGTTACCGCGCTGGGACCGGAACGCGAGGCGCTTTGGAACCGTGTGTCCAATGCCGACTTCCTGGACGAAGCCGAAAAGCGAGCCCTTCTGGGCTTGCAGCCGCGCACATGAGCCGCTCCGCCAAACCATGTTTTGTACGCCAAGAGGACAATATGATTCATCCCTCGACCCACCCGGAAACCGGGCTGGAGATCAAGTTCACCAACTTGTCCGCCTTGACGGAAACTGGACGGATAGGCCGGCTTAAGGGCTATGCCTCGCGCTTTGGCGAGCCGGATCAGTCCGGCGATGTGGTCCTTGCCGGCGCGTTCGCCGCATCGCTGGCGCGGCTGAAAGATCTGGGCCGCACGGTCAAGTTCCTGTGGCAGCATGATCCGACCCGCCCGATAGGCGTATGGGAGCAGATCAAGGAAGATGCGACCGGCCTGTTTGTTTCAGGCGAGGTGTTGACGGACCTGACGCTGGGCAAGGAAGCCGCCGTCCTGATGAAGGCGGGCGCCGTTGATGGTTTGTCCATCGGCTACCGGGTTGTACGGGCCGAGCCCAATCGGGACACCGGCGGGCGCAACCTGATCGAGATTGATCTTTGGGAGGTCAGTCTCGTGACTTTCCCGATGCTGCCCACGGCTCGGGCACAAGCCGAGGGCTCGCTCGAGTCCTCGGATGATATCGCAGCGGCGTTGGCCGAGGCGTTGGCGGGCTAGTTCCTGCCGTCATCTGGCGCGACTTGCGCCGTCCCTTTCGTTCTAATCAACAGTTCACAGGATATTCAAATGAGCGATTTGACGACCAAGACCCAGACCGGGTCCCGCGTCTCTCCAGAGGCGAAGTCGGCTGCGACCGAATTCCTCTCGACCTTCCGGACATTCAAGGATGACATGAGCCGGTCCCTGTCCGATATGGGCGAGCGGATCGACACGCTGGACCGCAAGGCCACAGATGTGCGCCGCCCAATTCTATCTGCCGCATCCATCGACGAGCTGCCGCACCGCAAGGCAATTCAGGCCTATGTGCGCAATGGCGACGATGACGCCCTGCGCGTTCTGGACGTCGAGGCGAAGGGCATTTACTCGGTCACTGGCGACGGCGGTTTTCTCGTCGATCCCGGGACAGCGGACACGATCCAGGGCGTGTTGCGCTCAGGTGCATCCTTGCGTGCCATTTCCCGCATCGTGAACGTCGAGGCATCATCCTACGACGTGCTGGTCGACAATGGCGATATCGGGTCGGATTGGACGGATGAAGGCGCGACCTTCACCGAAACCTCCGCAGCTTCGGTCGAGCGTATCTCGATCACCCTTCACGAGCTCTCCGCCGCGCCCCAGGCGACCCAGCGTCTGCTGGACGATGCGGCCTTCGATGTCGAAGGCTGGCTGGCCGAGCGTGTGGCCGAACGTTTCCTGCGCGCTGAATCGGAAGCTTTCGTCAATGGCACCGGTGCGAACCAACCCACGGGCTTCCTGACCAAACCGGCAGTTCCCAACACGAGCTGGAGCTGGGGCAATATCGGCTATATCGCCACCGGCAATGATGGCGACTTCGATCCAAACAATCCGGGCGATGCACTGGTCGATCTGGTCTACGCGGTCAATGCCGAATACCGCTCGGGCGCGGTGTTCATCATGAACTCCCGTACCGCGGGTGAAGTTCGCAAGATGAAGGATAATCAGGGTCGCTTCCTGTGGATGGAAGGCCTGCAAGCTGCCCAGCCGCCGCTTCTGGTGGGCTACCCGGCGCTGATCGTCGAGGAAATGCCCGACATTGGTTCCGGCGAGCATGCCATTGCCTTCGGTAATTTTCAGCAGGGCTACACCATCGCCGAACGCCCGGACCTGCGCATCCTGCGTGATCCGTACTCGGCCCGTCCGAATGTCACGTTCTTCGCAACCAAGCGCGTGGGCGGTGATGTGACCGACTATGCGGCAATCAAGACGCTTAAGTTCAGTAACTCGTAATTCGCGTACCAAACCTTTTTGATGAAGTAATTTAAGCCCGCACCGGACATGTTTCCGGTGCAATTCAAACTCCCCCAGTCGTGCAACCTCGCCGTTGTTGGATCTGCTGATCCACTGCGTCGAAACTGGGTATGGCGGCCTGCTCCAAGGGCTGTCTGATTTTATGACGACGAGGTCGGCAGGATGTTCCTGCCGACCTCTTTTTCAAAGTGATCCCGGGAGAAGGAGGTGGATATGAATACAACTGTCATCCGTCAGGTAGGCCCGGGCGAAGAATTCGAGACATTGGCTGCGTGGGCGCGGGCTCTCCCCCGCGACTTGGCGGCTTTGAACCAATGCCAGGTTGCTGAGCTGACAGCCCTTGGAGACGATCCCGGTGGTGTGGTGATCCAGTCGGTTTGCGACACCGAATGCTATGTCGAGATCCGCGCTTCTGCTGGATATGGCTTTGCCGCACTCACCGACCCTGTTACGGATCCAGTCGCGCCCGGTGTGGGATTGGGTGCAACGGTCCGCTGCAACTCTGGCGACGCGATCAGGGTTGTTGGAGGTGCCACCCGCGTGCATCTGTCTGGTCTGCGTGTGATCGCCGAGGATGGCGCTGCGCTGGTGGATGACGGTGCTGGCAGCTTTGCGCAAGTCGAGGGCTGTCTGATCGAGGCCGTTTCTCTCGCGCCAGCTGTGACAATGCGTGGTACTTCCAGCGAAATCCGTGCAACGGGTATCGTGCAGCGCGGTTTTGGCGATGGGCTACTGTTGGCAGATGGCGCCTCGGCAGATGCGATTACCCTGCTCAAACCAGTCGCCATGATCGCTGATGGCACTGGCGTCTGTTCCGATGGTGCAGGTCAGTCGATCATTGCTGGCTCGGCTGTGTTCGGGTTCCGCCAGGCGTTCGGCAATGACTTGGTGCTGGGCCCGGGCCTTGCTTGCGATCAGAACAATCAGCTTGATGCGCCCGAAGATTTTGCACGGACAGCCTGGACACCCTTTGGCGCGTCGCTCGATCTGATGCAAACATTGCCAGGACCCTTTGCGCCGCCACTTCACTGGCTGACCAACAATCAGAACGCACATGCCCGGTTCGAGCACACGCGCCCTCTGACGGTACGTCCCGGACAGAGGATCTCGTTCAGTGCGCTGGTGGCCGAGCCCACGGCTTTCTCAACTGCACTCTGTATACACAGCCCTGCGGGAGAAGCGGCACTGCGTGTGGATTGGATGGACCATCCCACAAGCACTGCGCTTTCCGGCCATGACGGAGGTCTGGTGCCCCAAGATGGTGGCCTGACCCGATTGGGGGGCGGTTGCTATCGCCTTTGGCTGGTAGCTGAAAATCTTACTCAAGCCGTACTGAGCGTCCGCCCGGCCTTGCACGTGACTGCCGGAATCGAGAATGCGGGCCTGAATCTTGGCCTGTTTGCAGGGTGCCTGATGGCTGGAACAGGGCATACGGGAACCGGATACGTGCGCGCCTCTGAAACCGAAGGGGTCGATCATCCGGGTATTGATCCAACAGCTGCACTGCGTGGCACGACTTCCATGTTGCCCGACCTTCGTCCGATCGACAGCGGCGAATTGGATGTTTCTGCGCCCTGTCAAGGCTCTGATCTGTTGGGTCGCCATCGGTTGAACCCCGAGACACCGGGCGCACTGACGCTCAATCCGGCGCCGCGTGTTGTTGGCGATCTCTTGCAGCGCGCACCGATGGGCCGAAGAACAACTACTGCAACTGAAGCGCGCCTGTGAACATGACACGGTTTCATTGCAGGAACCCAGGCGCGCACATGTTTGCATCGTAGCCAGACCGGGCCTTGGCCCCTCGACAGACTGACCACAGAACCCGCACTACAAGGAGGATCCCGGGCATGCTGCTGAAGGAAACCACACCGACCGTGTTTAATCCCCTACCATTGGCTGAGTTCTCGACTCATCTGCGTCTGGCTCACGGCTTCAATGATGATGGAGCTGAGGATGCGATCCTCGAGATCTATCTTCGCAATGCAACTGCGGTGGTAGAGAGGCGTACCGGACAGGCTCTGATCGCCCGGCATTACACTCTGCAAGTAGCTTCCTGGGACCGCAACGGGCATCTTGTCATGCCCGTTGGCCCTGTTGCCGCGGTCGACAGTCTGCGGTTTGTCGGCCCTGGCTCGGTGATTGATCTCGAACCTGAAGACTGGGTGCTGCAACCCGGCACAACCCGGCAGAAGCTGACCGGACCTGAGGGTGTGTCGCTTTGGCCTCTGCCGCGCGGATCCGTGGGTGAGCTGACGTTCTCGGCAGGGTACGGACTGACCTGGGAGGACGTTCCCCCAGATCTGCGTCAAGCGGTGCTGATCCTTGCGGCGCACTACTACGAAAACCGGTCTGGTGAGATCGAGGTCGATGGGGGCCTGCCTTACGGCGTCCTGTCGATCATGGAACAACAGCGACCCATAAGGATTTAAGCCATGACCTCTCCTGTCTTGAATACTGAACTGGTCCTGGAATCGCCCGAACGTGTGGTCGATACCGGCGGCGGCGTCGATATCGCCTGGGCGCCTGTCGGGACTCATTGGGCCGACATCGAGCCGCTGAATGCACGCGAGACGTTGATCGGTGGACGTGAAGTGGCCCGGGTCACCCATCGTATCACGGTCAGATCGGCGCCGGCCAATTCTCCGCGCCGGCCCAAGGCTGACTGCCGATTCCGTTCGGGTGGTCGGGTCTTTGCGATCCGGGGCGTCGCCGATGCCGACCGCGAACGCCGATACCTGACCTGCTGGGCCGAGGAAGGGGCGTTTTCATGACATATGCACTGGCCTGGCCATTGCAGGAGGCCCTCTATTCTCTGTTCACTACGGATGCGGCCTGTGTCGTGGCGTTTGACGGGCGGGTCCATGATGGCCCGCCTCCGCTGACGAATGCTGAAGCCGAAGGGGCCTACCTCGTGCTTGGTGACGAGGAGGCCCGCGACTGGTCGACCAAGACCGATGATGGCGCGGTGCATCTGGTGCGTGTGGATGTGCATGTGCCAAGGCGCGGGTTTGGCGAGGCCAAGCGCGCTGCTGCTGCGGTGTCGGATGCTATGCTGACAGGTCCGATCTCCCCTGCTCGTGGCCATGTGGTCAACGCCCGTTTTGTGGATGCCCGGACCGAACGCGAAGAGAACGATGCTTTGCGCCGCATTCGTCTGCAATTCCGCATCACGTTGGAAGACACGCAATAGATTTTCGGCCCCCGAGGCCTCCAAGGAGATTTCAACATGACCGCTCAAAAGGGCAAGGACCTGCTTTTGAAACTGGACGAAACCGGCGGAGGTACCTTTGATACCATCGCCGGGGTGCGTGCCAGCAGGATCAGTTTCAACTCCGATACTGTGGATGTGACCACCAAGGAAAGTGCAGGCCAGTGGCGCGAGCTGCTGGCGGGCGCAGGCGTGCGTTCGGCCGCCGTGTCCGGATCCGGTGTGTTCAAGGATGCGGCTTCCGACGCCGCATTACGGACCATTTTCTTCGCTGGTACTGCACCGGGGTTCGAGATCGTGGTGCCGGACTTTGGGACGCTTTCCGGCGCGTTTCAGGTTACCGCGCTGGAATACGCCGGGAACCATGACGGCGAGACCACGTTCGAGATCTCACTGGCTTCGGCTGGCGAAATCACCTTTGCGGCGCTCTGAGATGGGTCCCAACCCGCATCGTGGCGAGGTCAGCCTTGTCATCGACGGCACCTCGCGGCGGCTGCGACTTACCCTTGGTGCCCTCGCGGCACTGGAGACGCGGCTGGATGCGAAATCCCTCATGGGCCTTGCCGAGCGGTTCGAAAATGGCCGGGTCGGCAGCGCAGACCTTCTTGCGCTGCTTGCTGCCGGCCTGTCCGGTGCGGGCGAGACCCTGACCGAGGAAGCGCTTGCCACCGCCGATATCGAGGGCGGTGCTGTGGGTGCGATGCGGGCGGGCATGGACCTTCTCGCGTGTACCTTCCGGCCTTTGGAACATGGCTGACCGGATCGATTGGCCACATCTGATGCGGCTTGGATTGGGCGTTTTGCGCCTATCGCCAGATACTTTCTGGACCATGACCCCGATCGAACTGCTGGCCGCCCTGCAAGGGGCGGGCTTTGTCCCGATTGGCGGCGCCATGGATCGGAGTGCGCTGGATACACTTATGAATGCCTACCCGGACAGTCCCACTGACAAGGAGTGAGACCAATGCAATCACAAGATCCTTTTTCGTCCGACTTTGCGACGGGCCTCGGTGCCGCACTGGAGGACATGCGCGGCCTTGCGGCAGGTTTTACTGGCGAGATCACGGAGGCGACCAATGCCATCAAGACCCTCGA
>JBGCFK010000508.1:0-4898 GCA_045106875.1 Paracoccaceae bacterium
TTCTTCGCTGAACCGTGACTTCTTCATCTTCCGTCTCCAATGCTTGGGACCGATCCTACTCAAAAGTGGAGGAGTTTTAAGGTCTCAGGTCAGTGAGAAAGGCCATGGCAAAACCCTCACGATCGATCTTGGGTATCCAAATCGGACCACGTTGCCCAATCAAACCGAACAGGACCGAAAGCTTTCCTACACGCTCCTGGAACGATGGGGAATTCTGCCAGAGAACGAGCAACTGGTTGAAACTGAGGAATGACAACCACCGAGCTCCTGAATTCACTATTGGAACGTCATGGCTTTTCTGCTCCGCGGAAAGAACTGCCATATCCCGATCAAATTATCCTTTTGAGACGATTGGATTTAGCGTCAGTTGAACCGTCGACTTCCAGCGTGCTTTGCGACGCATGCGATCTAGATCATACGTCACGTATCATTTCCGATTCCGCGACAGATCGGATTGGTTGGCACTGCCCAGAAGCGGGCTTTGTCCCTGCCACGAATGCTGACCTCCAAGCCGTACGGTTTAACCCAGGACGGTTGGTGACGCTAATAGCGGACGCTCTTGATTGTCGCCGCCGTCGCTCACAACCACTTATCGATACTAGCCTTTGGCGTGTCGGCAGTTTCGAATACGCGAACGAGGTTGTTTCCCTGTATCTGGCATTGCGCCTTCACGATATTGAAGCAGTCAATGCCACTTCGGAAAAACTGTCATCGGAGCCTGGCCTGCATAGAGGGCTGCTTCTTACTCCCAATATTTCAGGTGCCGCCGGTATCTCTATTGCACGTTGCAGGATTGCGGCCCTGGAAGAGCTGATTTCGTTCGAGGACGGGGAGCTAGTTGCCGATCAAGACCGCGCTGCCGGGCTCGCTGGCGTAGAGGTCAGGCTTTCCGGTGGACGCCCTGGGCATCCGCGCCGACGTGAGGCAGAGACACTGATTAGAGCGAGGATCGCGAAGGGCGAATTGAAGTCGTCTAAGCGTGCCGAAGCCCGAGCGATCAAACAAATGATGGGTAAAGGAGCACCCGGAGAAACAACTCTCATTGGTATGATCACTGAAGAACGTGGTGATCAATAACTGATCGGAAAGTAACCGGCTTTTTCTGATCAGCGCAGTATCCGACCATTCGCTCATGTTCATAGAAAGGACAATGAGCGATGACGAACCTGAACGAAATCCTGAGCAATGCAGCTGCTATCTTGCCGATCGCGGTGTCACCCTCCGAGGCCGCGCGTCTGATTGGAATTGGTCGCACAACGTTGTACTCGGCGCTTGCGAGCGGTGCCCTCAAGAGCGCGAAGATCGGCAAGCGGCGACTGATCCCGATTGCTGCAATTAACGAGTGGCTGGAAAACTGCACAATCAAGGACGTCGATGACGAAAGCATAGGAGGGTCAAAATGATCCGCCCTTGTCTTCGCGAAAGCGCCCCGCCAAACGAAAACCGCCCCGGTGTCGGAACCAGGGCGGGCATCTTCAAGGCCTCTGAAGCCAGCTCCAAACCTACCGAAAATGCCTCAGAAACACAAGACGTGTTGATTGTCGAACATGGTTTGGTGCGCCGTCCGACAAATGCCGAACGCCTCCGGATTGCGCGTCTTGCGCAGGCAGGTGTGGCATGATGGATCACTGCAGTATTCGGCAAGACGCTAGCGATCTGGCCTTCAGGCTCGCGCACCCACGCTTCAAGGCCGTTCTGGTCAGTTGCCTACACGGGCTTGTGGAGCTGCCGGATGCCGCGCATCCCACGGCGCTCGCAGATGATCTGGCAACTATCCTGCGGTATCGGCTCGATCGAACCGAGCGCGGTTTTCTCCTGATGACTGCCGCACAGGCCGCAGAACCGGAAGACCTCGGGCGACTTGCCCTCGCGGTTTGTGAGGGGACAGCGGAGGGCACACCGCACGCCCCGTTCCTAAATGTTAAATCTGAGGCGCGCGATTGGGCGATGTTTGCGAATGTGCCCGAGCGGCGTGCCTATCTGACCGCCATCTGGAGCGCCCTCAGTGCAGCGGACAAGCAATCCTTTCTCAAGGCGGTGTCGCTGAAACGGAGGGCACACGCATGACCTGGGATGTCGCCAAGGATATGAAAGATATCGCAGAGGGAGGTTCTCTTGACCCAGACATCAAACCGGATGCAGAAGCTGCGGCCAAGCGTCTCGCAGAATTGACCGAGCTTGAATATGAATCGGTACGCGAAGCCGAGGCAAAGGCTCTTGGTGTGCGCGTGTCAGCGTTGGACGATGCCGTAAAGCGTTACAGGAAAAGATCAGGTGAGGCAGAAGCAGCTCCGTTCTCGGCCGTTGAACCTTGGCCTGATCCAGTACAGGGCTCGGCTTTGCTTGATAGCTTCGTCGAAACGTTCCGGCGCTACTGCGTTCTGCCGGATCGCGCCGCTGAGGCTCTGGCGCTATGGTGTCTCTTCGCGCATTGCCATGAAGCAGCTGGCATCTCTCCTATCCTCGCGCTAACCTCACCAGAGAAGCGATGCGGCAAGACCACTACAATCAGTGTTGTTTCGGTGCTGGTGCCCAAACCCATGCACACAATTAACGTAACACCCTCGGTTCTCTTTCGTGTCGTCGAGATGTTCGGGCCAACAGTGCTGATCGATGAGGGCGACACCTTTCTTAAAGATAATGAAGACATGCGCGGTCTTCTGAATGGCGGCCACAATCGGCTGTCCGCCTTCGTCTGGCGTGCAACCGGGGATGAACACGCACCGCGTCAGTTCAAGGTCTGGTCTCCGAAGGCGATCGCAATGATCGGGAGGTTGCCTGATACACTTGAGGATCGCTCGATCTCGGTGCCGCTGCGCAGGCGCCGAGTGGGAGAAACCGTCGAACGCTTTCGGGCCGACAATCTGAGCAATTTCGTCCCGCTCGTGCGGCAGGCGGCACGATGGGGGGAGGATAATCTTTCGGTGCTGCGCGATGCCGAACCCCTGTTGCCAGTAGAGCTATCGGATCGGGGTCAGGACAACTGGCGTACCCTGATTGCGATTGCGGATCTGGCTGGCGGGCACTGGCCACAGACCGCGCGGGCAGCAGCAGTTGCGTTAGCGGATGTGGCCGCGAATGAAGATGCGGCATCGCCCGGCGTGCAACTGCTGAGAGATTTGCGCGAAATCATTGGAAGCTGGCTGGAGATATCATCCACCGACCTCGTTGCACGCCTGATCGAGTTGGAAGACGGCCCATGGCGGGAATGGCGCCATGGCAAGCCCATCTCTACACGTGGCGTTTCTACCTTGCTGAAGCCGTTCGGTGTCAGGCCCTACCGGGGCAAGGGAAACAGTCGATATCGTCGCCATGACCTGGAGGATGCCTGGACCCGGTATCTGGCCGATGGCTCTCCCGATCATTCCGAAGAATAATCAATCAAGTGCGACCTGCGGCAAAGCGCGACGGAAAAACCAAATAAAATCAATGCTTCGTCGCAGGTCGCAGATGGTCGCACTTTCTCAGGCGTCGCGCGAAAGGGTGCGCCAAGTACGAAAACGCCCGCCAACACCACGCACAAATGCCCCAAACATGCGAACCATCACATCACCCCCCAACACCGAACACCAATCCGCGACATGCGGCCTATTGATCCCGCGCGAACAACCGCGCAACTGTAGGAAAACACAGAGTCAGGCAGGCCGTATGTTCGAACAGACATTCAAGAACCTCGACGACATCATGTTTCAGGAACCGGGGTGCAACACGGAACTGGACTATGTCGAACAATCCTCATGGATGCTGTTCCTCAAATACCTCGACGATCTGGAAGCAGAACGCGAGATCGAGGCACAGCTGACCGGCAAGCCCTATGACTTCATCTTTGTCCCGGAATTCCGCTGGTCCGCATGGGCCGCGCCCAAGACACCCGACGGCAAGCCGGACCTGGACAACACCCGCATCGGGGCGGATCTGATCGAGTTCGTGAACACCGGTCTCATGCCCTATCTGCGCGGTTTCCGCGAAACGGCCATCAGTCCCGACACCATCGAATATAAGATTGGTGAGATCTTTGGAGAGGTCCGCAACAAATTCCAGAACGGCTATATGCTGCGCGATGCGCTGGGGCTGGTCGATCAGCTGAAATTCGGCACACAGGAACAAAAGCACGAGCTTTCGGATCTCTATGAAACCCGCATTAAGAACATGGGCAATGCCGGGCGCAATGGCGGGCAATACTATACGCCGCGCCCGCTGATCCGGGCCATGATCGCCGTGACCGATCCGCAGATTGGCGAGACCGTCTATGACGGTGCCGCAGGGTCGGCGGGCTTTCTGTGCGAGGCGTTCGAGCATATGCGTCCCCGCGCCACCAGCCCGGACCAATGGCAGACCCTGCAACGGCGCACGTTCTATGGCAAGGAACAGGCGCCGCTGGCCTATGTGATCGGGCTGATGAACATGATCCTTCACGGGATTGAGGCCCCCAATTACCTGCGCATGGATACCCTGTCCGACCGTATCGCGGATATCGAGGAGAAGGACCGCGTGGATATCATCCTCGCCAACCCGCCGTTTGGGACCAACAAGAACAAACAGCTGCAACAGAACTTCCCGATCAAATCGTCGGAAAGCGCCTACATGTTCATGCAGCATTTCATTGAATCCCTCAAAGCGGGCGGGCGCGCGGCGGTTGTCATCAAGAACACGTTTCTCAGCTACACCGACGGGGCCTCTGTCGCGCTGCGCAAGCAACTGCTGGAGGCTTGCGCGCTGCACACGATCCTTGCTTGCCCCGGTGGCACGTTTCTGGGGGCAGGCGTCAAAACCGTGGTGCTGTTCTTTGAGCGTGGGCGCGAGACGCGGGATATCTGGTATTACCAACTCGATCCCGGTCGCAACATGGGCAAGACGAACCCGCTGAACGACAATGATCTGGCCGAATTTGTGGACAT
>JBGCFK010000509.1:0-3420 GCA_045106875.1 Paracoccaceae bacterium
GAGACGGTGTAGGTGATCTGTGTCGGGCCAAAGAACCCGACCTCGGGCGTGAAGCGGATGATCCCGTCGCCGCCGATCTCGGCCACGCCATTGTTGCCGCCATCCACCGCGATGATGGTCAGAGGATCGCCATCCGCGTCATAGTCGTTGCGCAACAAGTCTGCGGGCGACAACAGCAGGGTTTCCTCCTGCTTGACCGAGACGATCCCATCGGTTTCAGCCACAGGTGCCCGGTTGTCGAGCGCATCCAGCACTTCTTGCCGGCCCCATGTGACGGCGTCGCCGAACGCGATCTCGTCCACGCCCAGCGTGCCTTCATTGAGGAAGTTGACCAGCGTGATCTCATCATCCGTGGTCGCGAAACGCAGTACGATGGTGTCCGACCCCTTGTAGAGCCGCGCGACGCTGGCCTCGGCCGAGATCAGGCCGGACAATTCCAGCACATCGCCTGCGCTGGTGCCGGTGTCTTCGATGATGTCGATGCCGTCGCCTGCCGCGATCCGATAGATATCATCGCCGCCCGCACCGAACATCCGATCATTGCCAAGCCCGCCGATCAGCAGATCGTCGCTGGCAAAGCCGCGGATCACATCGTCCCGGTCGCTGGAGGCATCCGCTATGACGCGGTCGCGCATCTGACCAAGGGTCCATTCGGTGCCGTCGGCGAACGCGATGGTCTCGATGCCATAGCTCGCCCCGCGCAGCCCGTCCGTGATGGTGATGCGGTCGCGCCCGGTCACGAAGCGCAGAACCAGATCGTGGCCATTCTCGCCTGCCGCCGCCGCAAAATCGATGTCAGAGACGTTCAGATCCAACAGCTCCAGCCGGTCGCCCACATCCCGCGCATTGTCCGAGATAACATCGTCACCGTCCCCGATGGCGTAGCGATAGGTGTCGTCCCCTGCGTTCCCGACGATCACGTCCTCGCCCAGGAAGCCCTGAAGGACATTCGCAGCCGAGGTGCCGACAATCAGGTTGTCGTCGTCATCAGCCCGGCCGAACAGCAGGTCACCCTCGATCTGCGTAACGGCAAACGCCGCGCCGGTTTCCGTGAAGCGGATCTGTTCGATGCGGTCAGCGGCGGTGCCCGTCAGCCCGTTGACCAGTGTGATCTCATCATCCGAGCCCTCAAAGGTGATAATCAGATCCGCCCCAAAGCGTCCGCCCCGTGCATAGCTCGCCTGTTCGGGAAGGTAGCCCTCGATCTCGACGACATCGGTGCCGTCGCCCTGATCTCGGTAGCTGTCGATCCCGTCGCCGGCGCGGAAGACGTACACGTCATCCGCCAGACCGCCAGTCACAAAGTCATCGCCCTCGAGGCCAATGATCCGGTCCCGCCCGTCAGTGCCAACGATGAAGTCGGCCCCAGCGCTTCCGGTGATCTGGGTGAAATCGCCTGTGTCCGGAACGGTGGCAGCCTGGATCTCAGTTCGGTTCCATGAGGTGCCATCGACGAAATCGATCCGCTCGAGCCCGTTGTCGTCACCGCCAGTGAACTGGTTGCGCACCCGGATCACATCACCGTTCAACATGGCAAGCGTCAGGTCATTGCCGTCCTGCGAAGCGTTCACTTCCTGCGGCAGCAGGTTGGTGAAGGTCAGCGTGTCCGTGCCGCTCAGGTTGCCCGGATCGGAATCGATCAGCGCGAACGAGCCATCGCCCAGCGTGTAGGTGTAAGCCTCGGCCAGCTGGCTGCCCGTTGTCGTGCCCGTCGCCTTCAGGTCGTTGACCATGCGCGAGCGGATGTCAAAACGGCTCAACGTCTCGCCGTTGGCAAACTGGATCTGTTCGACGCCGAAGTCCTCGAAAGTCGACTCGAGGAACCGGTCCACGGTGATCACGTCGCCACTGGTGTTCAGCGTCACGATCAGGTTGTTCCCGTCGCGCGACAGCGTCACCTCGTCCGAATTTACATCTGTGAACAGCAGCACGTCCGTACCGCTGAAGTTGCCACTGTCGAAGTCCGAGATGGTGTAAGACCCATCGCCATCGGCGTGGGTGTAGGTTTCGGCCAGCTCACTGCCGGTGACAAGACCGTCATCCTTCAGATCCTCGGCCAGGCGCGACCGGATGTCTGCACGGCCGAATGTTTCGCCATCGGCAAACTGGATCTGTTCGACGCCGAAGTCCTCGAAAGTCGACTCAAGGAACCGGTCCACGGTGATCACGTCGCCACTGGTGATCAGGGTGATCACCAGGTTGTTGCCTTCACGCGACATGGTCACGTCATCAGCATTGATATCCATAAAGCGCAGCACGTCGGTGCCACTGAAGTTGCCGCTGTCGAAATCCGAGATCGTGTAGGAGCCGTCACCTGCCGCATGGGCGTAGGTCTCGGCCAGTTGCGTGCCTTGCACAAAACCGGTCGGCTTAAGGTCCGAAACCATCCGGTCACGGATCTCGCGACGGTTCAGGGTGCTTCCATCGGCGAACGCGATCTGCTCGACACCAAAGTCTTCAAACGTGGACTCGAGGAACCGGTCAACCGTGATCACGTCGCCACTGATGTTCGACGTAATCAACAGATTGTCGCCCGAACGGGAGAACGTTACCTCAGCAGGATCGAGATCGACGAACGTAAGGACATCCGTGCCACTGAAGTTGCCGCTGTCGAAATCCGAGAGCGTGTAGGACCCGTCACCATCCGAATGGGTATAGCTTTCTCCAAGCTGCGTCCCAACAACCGAACCCGTCAGCTTCAGGTCCGAAACCATCCGGTCGCGGATCTCGCGACGGTTCAGGGTCGTACCGTCAGCGAAGGAAATCGTTTCGGGTCCGAAATCTCCGTGTGTGGACTCGAGGAAGCGGTCAACCGTAACAACTTCACCAGTGGTACTCAGCGAAATGAGCAGATTATCGCCCGACCTCGAAAATGTGACCTGATCCGGGTTCACATCCGTGAAGGTCAGCGTATCGGTGCCGTTGTTGTTTCCGCTGTCGTAGTCCGAGATCGTGTACGAACCGTCTCCGGACGTGTGGACATAGTTCTCGGCATTATATGTACCGCGCACGAAGCCAGTTTCTTTCTGGTCGGCAACGGAACGGTTGCGGATTTCGATCCCGCCGATTGAACTTCCGTCGGCGAAGGCAATCACCTCGATCCGGTTGCGCAGATCATCAGCGAACTGCGCCACGATGCGCAGCGCATCCCCGTTCGGCACGCTGAGCACCAGATCGTTTCCAATGCGCGAGAAGACAACCTGATCCGCGTCCAGATCCGTGAATGTCACGCTGTCGGCGCTCGAGTCGCGATCGGTCAGCGTGTAGGTGCCGTCACCCAGCGCGTAGCTGTAGCTTTCGTTGGCGTTCGTGCCCACTATGTCGGCAGGCTGTTCACCCACCGGGAACGCCGCGTCATAGATCGCCGTGCGGCCAAAGGTCGAGCCGTCCGAGAACTCAAGCGTCTCGATTCCGTACTGC
>JBGCFK010000051.1:0-3374 GCA_045106875.1 Paracoccaceae bacterium
CGAACGAAGACGTCGCGTGTCGCGCCACCGCCAGCGGCGGCAAGTGCCTCGGCGTCGGTGGGCGAACCAGCCGTGGCCGGAGCCGTCCCGGTGTTGGTGATGAACACGATGTTCGAGCCGCCATAAAAGTGGAGGCCATCCGTGCCGACAGACAGCTGGTTTACCGCATAAGCGGAAATGCCTTGGGCCGGATGCTTGTGGTCCTCACGAGCGAACTGGTTGACCGTACCAATGGCACCCGTCGCATCATCAGCAGCGGGGCTGATCGCATCGGCGCCGATCGTTGCGGGATCGGCCATATGGAGGCCATCCGCACCAACACTCAGAAGGTTGTTGGCATCTGCACTCACACCCTGCGCAGGGTGCTTGTGATCCTCCAACGCAAACTCAGTCGTGGCGGCACCAATGGCGCCAACCGCGTCATCGGACGCCGGTGCGATTGCATTCGCAGCGGTCGGAACCGCGCCACCGGTGTAGTGACGGCGATTTTCGGACGCGCCACCATTCTGCACCTGGATGAACTCGAACAGCTCCGAAGTACCATCCGCGATGACGACCGCACCCATGGCGGCACCGGACTCATCCGAGTAGTAGGCGTCGAACGTCACGGTACGAGCGGCACCAGATGGGTTGGACACATGGAAGCGGAGCACGTCGCCATTGCGAAGGTCTCCACTGACCTCAGCCGCGATGGTGAGATCGCCTGTGAGCGTGCTCTCGTGGTTGTAGCCAGTGTTGGCGACGTCAGGGGTCAAGGTGCCCGTGGACTGAGAGACATCCGCGGCGCGGTACATCCGCGTATCCTGAATGAGGGTCAGGAACGCTGCAACCGAGCCAACGCCACCCGTGGTGACTTCGTAGATGTAGCCGGGCAGGTCAACAATCACGAGGTCTCCAGAGGAGAACGTTGTCGTGGCGTCGATACTGAGAGAAGTCTGCGAGACGTAGGTGTGGATCACGCGCTGAGTCGCAGCCACAGCCGAGCGACGCCATTCCCATGCGCCCGCATTGTTGTAGGCGATAAACTCGTAAACGGCGGTCGTGTTGGCCGCAAGCGGGACGGTGCCCAGTGCGGCGCCATTCTCATCCAGGTACGACGCATCGAAGATGATGTTCTGCGCCGTGCCGAGCGTGTTTTCGATGAAGAAGTTGAACCGATAGCCATTGGTCGGCGTGACCGCACCGCCAGCATTCTGCATGGCGTTGATCGTGAGATCAGCGTTCATCTGATAGCGATAATTGTGCCCGTAGAGCACGAGATCGGGCGTTACGGTGCCAGCAATGAAGGTCTGCCCCCCGAAGCCCTCGTCACGGTTGTCGCCGTAAAGCGAGAAAGTGGCAGCCGCATAACCGGTGCCGCCCGCGGTACACTTCCAAACGTAGCCGGGGTTCTGCACCCAGATCAGATCGCCAGATTCGAAGACTGTCGCGGCGTCCGCAATGAAGTCTGTGTAGGTGCTGAACAAGCGTGACGTGATCGCACCCACAAAGATGGCGGTAGCCACACCTGCGGCATCCACATGGAAAACGCGAGTTGGAGTCGAGGCCGCGCTGTCGTCACCGGTGTAGTAGACGATTACGTCGCGCGCCGTCACTGCCGCTGCAATCTCGGCCGTCGTAGGCTCGCCTGCAGCGGCGGGAGCAACGGCGGTATTCGTCACATGGACGCGGTTGTCGCCACCCCAGAAGTGCAGGCCATCAGCGCCAACGGTGATCTTCTGATTGGCATCGGCCGACACGCCTTGCGCAGGGTGCTGATGATCCTCACGAGCGGCGAGACCCGAAGTGCCGACAGCACCCACATTGTTCGTCGCGGCCGGCGAAATCGCCGTAGCCATCATCGGAGCGATTTCAGTCTGACCCGAGGCCGCCCAAGCGGCGCCATTCCACGACCACCACACAAGGAAGTCGCTATAAATCTCAAGGTGGATGTCACCGGTGTCGGGTGCGCCCGGCGCACCGAGCGGAGCGGCCGGAGCGGTTGAAGCCGTTTGGCTGGATACGGTCATGTTGAGGTCAACGCTGAGCGTCGGCACTGCCGTCCAGTTGCCAGCGGCAACGTAGTACAGCGCACCAGTCGTTGTGTCGACGCCGAACTGAGCGCCCGCCGGGGCAGCGCCTGCGAGAGCACCTGCATTCTCGATCACTTCGTCGACGTTGAAGAGGTGGAGTCCGTCAGTACCAACGGTCAGGAGGTTTCCAGCGTCTGCCGAAACACCCTGCGCTGGGTGCTTATGGTCCTCGCGCGCCGCCTGATCGACAGCGCCAATAAGGCCGGCCGCATCATCAGCAGCTGGAGATACAGCATCCGCAAACAGAGTGGTGTTTGTGAGATTATGCAATCCATCAGCGCCCACCGTCAGCATATTGCCTGCGTCAGCAGACACGCCTTGGGCTGGGTGTTTGTGGTCTTCACGGGCCGCTTCCGCCACTACACCAATCGCGCCAGTGGCGTCATCGGACGCGGGCGAGATCGCATCAGCAAAGACGATGGGCGAAGCGAGGTAGTGCAATCCATCGGTGCCGATGGTGATCGTGTTGCCCGCATCGGCCGACACGCCTTGCGCAGGGTGCTGGTGGTCCTCTCGCGCATACAGGGCCGAGACGCCCACTGCGCCAACGCCATTGGCGGCGGCAGGGGAGATGGCCGTGGCCGGGCTCTGGATTGCGGCCGTCATGTCGATGGTGACAGTGGAGCCATCACTCATGGTCAGCACCAAGTTGGTGCCGGTCAAGGCGCCCGAGGCGACGTAAAGCTCGGGCGCGATCGCGGCCAAGCTGACAACGACGCTCGTGGCGTCGGACATGGTAAGGATTAAGTTGGTCCCAACAACGGCACCCGAGGCAACCGATGCCCCGCCCGATGCAGCTGCGTATTCATCGAAGAGATCGGGGATCAGGTTGATCGGGAGTACGTTTTGCGTGGTCATGTCCGCGCCTTTCGTGAGATGTTATTGCTGGCTGCGCTTGGAAACGCTCATGAAGACGCCGACGCCTGCGGTCGTGTTGTCCACGATGTCCACGCCAGCCGTCACGATGCGCAGGCGGACTTGATCGCCCGCCTCGTTCGAAACCATCTTCTTGATGTAGTCGGTGCCGGTGATGGTGGTGATGATGCCTGCTTGGTCATCGTCTTCGTAGGTCTGCTTGGTCTCCACAACGACCGACGAGGCGAAGGTGCCGATGTCCTTCTTGTAGTGAAGAACCTTGTTCGGGGAGTTGTCGGGATCGACGCGGAATCCCGCCATTGTGACGCCACGCACTTCAATCGTGCATTCGTCTTTGCCCAGATTTAGCCAGCCCGTCGCGTCGCCGGCAGCAACGCCGACAGCAGCCTTGCGGCGCACGGGGGCGGAGGCGGAACCTGTCTCATC
>JBGCFK010000510.1:0-6089 GCA_045106875.1 Paracoccaceae bacterium
TCCCGCCACCGCGCATCTGCACTTCAAATTCGCTACCACCGACTTGAGGCATTCGACATCTGGAACCGGGCAGCCGGTCTGGCCTGAACGACCTGAGGGTCAGAACTTCTTCCGCCTCATCTCAGTTTACGTGACAGCGCCCCATAGAGAGCTCGGTTTCGGCGAGGTCGGGAAACTGAGCCCGGATGTTTCGTTCAAGTATCTCAGTGAATTTGCCTCTGCTCTCGTGAGCTAGACGCTCGAATTGTTCGTTTGAAAATCGCAACATGCCGATAACCCAAATAGACGTCGTGCTTTGTTCGGTTAAGGATTATACGTTTTTCAGCTCAGAGCAGTGACGATCATCATAGCCTGATTGACACCTCGCAGTCCGCTCGAACGCTGCCGATGACATGGTGTTCTTGAACGGGCTTCGAAAACTTCGGGTGACTGTCGTTGCGTCCCGAACTGGCGCACGGCAGGAATGCCAGGCTTCGAGGATGAAGTCGCCGTCCCAAGTTTGGCGTAAGAATGTCCGGAATCTTCGACCCCGCTATATACTCGCTGAGGCTTCTCTTGGCGCAAGGCGGCTGAACACCGACATCAAGGTCTACGCCCGATGTTGGGGGCATGAGTGGACGGCCCTTTGCAGGCATTGGTTGATGTTCCCGGCTTCGCGGTTGCGGGACGCCGAAGCTGCCATTCGCGGCAAATGCGAAGATCAGCATGGGGCAGCAGTCGCTTTCGGGGACTTTGCCGCCGTTCGCGCAAATACTCGGAATTACGATTCACACCCGGAAGCTGCCGTTGGGCGTACACACATCTTGGCGCCAGGAATGGACGCTGCTGGAAAGCTCGGGGACCGATTTTTGTTCGCACGCATCAGGGATGCGGACTGGAGACAGCGACACGGTTATTTTCGCGACTCCAGCCACGAAAGACCCCCAATCGCAGACATCATAGGGGACATCAGGGCCGGACGGGCGTGGCGCAAACGTCTATGGAAACAACTCACCTCAGTTCGATCGGGACACTCATGCCGCGAGGGATTGATGGACGGAGTTCATATCGTTGTCCGACGACATGTCTTCAGAGACTTTGAAGTAACCCACAATTTCCAGAAGTTCGCGGGCGCGCCTCGACAACTCATCAGCTGCCTCCGCCGTGGTGTTTGAGGCATCGGCGTTCTGCTTGATGACCTGGTCGAGTTGTCGGATTGCATCGTTGATCTGCTGAGCGCCGATGCTCTGTTCGCGTGTGGCAGCAGAAATACCTTGGATCAGATCAGCCGTTTGGCGGATGTCAGGCACAACCTTGTCCAGCTTTTCCCCGGCCAATCCAGAGACGCTGACGGTTCGGTCGGACAATTCTGAAATCTCCAGCGCAGCTTCCTGGCTTCGCTCCGCGAGTTTACGCACCTCTGACGCGACAACAGCAAATCCTTTACCATGTTCGCCTGCCCTGGCTGCCTCGACGGCGGCGTTGAGTGCGAGAAGGTCCGTCTGACGCGCGATCTCCTGCACGATGTTGATCTTTTCAGCAATCGATCGCATGGCATCGACGGCTTCTGCGACGGTTTGACCGGAACTCTGCGCCTCGGTTGCTGACTTATCCGCGATTCTTTCGGTCTGAGCAGCGTTGTCCTGTGTCTGTGAGATCGTCGCCGTCATCTCCTCCACAGCAGAAGAAGCTTGTTGCGCAGATGCTGATTGCTGGTGGGAGCCGTCCCTCAATGTGTCCGCCGTCAGCTTCAAACCTGCGCTGTCTTTTGAGAGGGCATTTGCGTTCTGGTGGGCGCGGGTAATGACCTCGGAAAGCCTTGCGACCATGCCCTTGAGTGCATGGCTGAGCTGATCATCATCCGAGCGAGGGATGATCGAGACCGTGAGGTTGCCGTTGCCGATTTTAATGGCTGCCGCTGCATTCTCGCGCAGCGCGGAGGTCAGATCGGAGAGCGCTTTTTCGGCGGCTCCGATTTCGTCTTGGACAGATACTTTGGCCTCGCCCCCCAGATTACCCAGAGCAGCGAGGCGCAGGCGCTCTGAAAGTGCAGTCAACCGCCGTGACAGTCCAACACCCCAGAGGAATGCAACGCCGCCGCCGACCAGCAGCAGCAAACCGCAGATCATGCCATTGATGATCAATGTCGCCTCAAATGCCGCAAAGTTGTTCTGGGTTAGCGTTTTGGCATCGCCTTGTGCCAGGGTGAGCATCGCCTCGGTGGCAGCGGTCATGTCCCGACGATGACGGTTCATCAGTTCGACGGTCGGAACACTTGAAGATTGCTCGAGCCCGAGAATGATGGCCGCATCCGCTTTCCAGGCCCGATATAGAGCCTCAAGGGCATCTGCCTGCGCGCTCATTTCAGGGCTCAGCGCCACCTGTTTCAGTGTCTCTATGCGTTCCCCGATGAGTGAAGTTTCTTCCCCGAACGTCGTCTCAACAGCCGTCATGTCCGGGAGAGAGATCATTGCAACGACTTCGGTCACAACCAGATCTGCTCTTTCATAGTGCTGCAGCATCGCCTTGGCGTTTTCGATTGCCGTAAGGGAACGATCCAACAGACTTGCGCTCTGCTCATTGGCACGGAGTGCCGATGCGCCGATCCAACCTGCGGCACCAACCCCCAAAAGGATCAACGCACTGACCAAAACCACGATCTTCGCTCGAACTGTCATAACGCCCTCAATTCGTCGGCAGGATTGGCGTCGGAACAGCTGCTTCCTCTGCCGTCAAAGTTTCTAGGAAAGCCAGCAGATCATCGACATCCCGTTCGGACAGCTGAAGCGGACGCATCAGAGGTGAAAGAGATGGGCGCTGAATGCCCCCTGTCATGTAATGGCGGATAATCTCTTCCAAATCGTAGACTGACCCATTGTGGGTATAAGGGCTGCGGTAGGTAATGTTGCGTAACCCAGGCGTCTTGCCCGCATGCCGCGACAGTTTGTTGTCCGGCTCCAGCGCTGCTCGGCCAACATCTTCAGTGTCCATGCCGATATCGTGGAACCCATTGTCGGTCATGTTCCAACCGGTATGGCAGTCAGCGCAGTGCGCCTTACCGACAAAGAGCTTGAAACCACGTTTAGCCGCGTCGGAGATGGCCGCATCTTCGCCCTCCACCCAGCGATCAAACGGTGACCAACCAGACACTACGGTCCGTTCATAGGTTGCAATTGCCGTCAGGATGGTCTGCTCGGTCAGGCCTTGGCCAGGAAACGCACGTTCAAACCCGTCACTGTAGGCGTCGATCTCGGCAAGCCGTTCCACGACTTCATCAAGCGGAGCGTTCATTTCGACATCCGCAGTGATTGGTCCCGCGGCCTGGTCTTCCAATGTCGCAGCCCGGCCATCCCAAAAGTAGGGCTCCACCCAGGCCATGTTCAGAATGGTCGGGGCATGACGCCCCAAAGGCGCATTTTGCGCGCCAACCGCGCCCTCAACCGGCACTTCCCAGCCGAATGATGGGTTATGGCAACTCGCGCAGCTCATGTTTTGAGCTCCTGAAACCCTAGGGTCAAAATACAGCATCTTACCCAGGGTCGCGACCAATGGGCTGTAAGGGGCGTTTTTCGGGAAGGGAATTTCCAGAGGACGGCGAAAATCCGACTTGTCACCGGCCACGGCCAATCCTGCCGCGGCAAAAGCACAACCAATAACTACAGAGAACAGGCGCATCGCTCGCTCCAAAACAAGGGTAAAACAAGATCAGATATAGCCCGATAACATTGACTGTTTGTATATCGCGTCAGCAGCTAGCTGCTCTTACATGTCAGGTGAATTCCGCGAACGGGAGGAACCACGCAGAAATCCCAGTAGCCCACGACGGGCGAAGGTCCGGTCTCTCTCTTGAGACTACCATTCCGCCGCGATGCAACATCCGGTAGAAAGGGCTCCAACCTGTCATCCGCCGCATTGCGGCAATGGCGAACCTGCGCGCGACGGCGAGCGTCGGTCTAGACACAGAGCTGACCTTCGCACGATCCGCAGCGAACGACCGTTGTCAGCCCATACATTCCAATCGCCAAGCATTGTTGCAATTGCGAACGCCCGAGATTTCTCTCCCGATAGCCGACATTCAAAAATCTACGCGCGACGCGCGTGAGCCTTTGGTGCAGCAGCCGGTCCTGCGCGAAAGTGGACTCAACGCTCCCCACACGTACTACCGGAAAGCGGACACTGTCTAGCTTTCGACGGAAGCTGGTGCTGGCCGACCTCTTAACTGAGCTCATGGATCATTTATCGAAGGATTCTTCGTGTTCATCACAGGTGTCGCTGATCCTTCCATCTAGGCAAATCAGGCGAAGTCTGAAGACCTAGTCGGCGTTCCAGGGTTTCTTAGAGCGTATTGTACCGGCCACTTGCAGTGACCTCTCAGAATGTCGAACGCCTAGCAGTGCTCGGCGAGGTTGACCTGTGCGATAGATCGATCTTCGGAAATTGGAAATGGACCGTTCGGTGGCGAATCTTCGAGTCGCTAAGGGATCGCTAACTGCAAAATCTGAGCGACGGCTTCAACCGGCGCAGACAAGGCGTGATTTGCGGGCAATACCAATTTCAACTCGCACGGAATAGCTGGTTCGAACTGCCGGAGCGCAATACCCTTGTCCGCATAGGCATCTGCCGTCAGACGATCGAGGATCGAGACGCCCATACCGCTGGCGACAAGGCTGCAGATTGGCCCCGCATATGTGCAATCGAAGATCACGTTGGGCGAGACGTCAGCGTCTTTGAATGCCTGCAGGACACGTTTGCTCATCAGGCTATAGTCCGAGACCAGGAGCAATGGCACTTCGGCAAGCTCTTTTGGGCCGATAACCTGATGTTCGATCAGGGGATGATTTTCTGGCAAGACGCAGACCAAATTGATCTCGGGCAGTTTCTTGATAACCACGCCCTGAACCTCGGACGGCAGGATCGCAATTCCGATATCGCTTTGCCCGCTCGCCACCGAGGCCGCAACGTCCGGTGATGAGCAACTGCGCAACGAGACCGTCACATCCGGGCACTGCGCGTTGAACTGCTCGATCACCCTTGGCAGAAAGAAGTACGAGTGCCCCACGGGCGCTGCTATCCGCAAAGTCTTTCGCCGGTAACGCGACAAGTCAGAGGCGAACTTGACGACCTGATCGAGACCTCCAAAGCAACGCTCGACTTCTTGGTGCAGAGCCAGTGCATCTTGCGTCGGTTCAACCCTGCCGTTTTGTCGTCTGAAAAGCTGAAGGTCGAAGTGATCCTCAAAGTCGCGCACTAACCGGCTCACGGCAGGTTGAGTTATGCCCAGCGCCACGCCTGCTTCGGTCATGCTTCCAGTTTCAACAACGGCGCGGAACGCTTCGATCTGTCTGAGATTGAGCCTCACAATAGCACGATCCTATAACATTCAGGTATGCAGTGATCAGGAACTATCATTTGCCGCATGGTGCGACAAGTCGTACCAAATCTGCTGATAGGGGATAACCACGCGATGTTCAGCGAGAACGAAACGACAAATGCTTACCGGAACCGGGTGCCAACATGCCGTTAAACGGTGCTGAATTCGATTTCATCGTAATCGGCGCCGGTTCTGCCGGGTGCGTTATTGCCAACCGGCTTTCGGAACGACCTGAGCATCGCGTGCTATTGCTTGAAGCAGGTCCCAAAGATTCCAACCCGTGGATCCATGTCCCGATTGGATACTACAGGACCATGGAAGATCGGCGGATCAACTGGGACTACCGAACCGCTGCTGTGCCAGGCACCGAGGGTCGCACCTTTGACTGGCCTCGCGGGAAAGTACTTGGTGGATGTTCCTCAATAAATGGATTGGTCTATGCGCGAGGGCAGGCGGAGGATTTCGATCACTGGCGCCAACTTGGTAATGTTGGTTGGGGGTTTGAGGATGTCCTGCCGTATTTCCGAAAGGCCGAAGGCGCATCGGTCGATGACTTAGACGAGGGCTTCCACGGACGCGGTGGGCCATTGGGTGTGTCACGCGCAAGCGCCAATCCGCTTTGCGAAGCCTACATTGCGGCGGCTGAAGAAGCCGGTATCCAGAGGAACGCTGACTATAATGGCAAGGTTCAGGAAGGTGCCGGCTATTTCCAGGTCACAACGCGCAAAGGTTGGCGTAG
>JBGCFK010000511.1:0-11832 GCA_045106875.1 Paracoccaceae bacterium
TCTTGATCAGCATCTGCTTACCTTGCTGCATGCGCAGCTTTCGCAGGAAGTAGGTGAACCGTTCTTCCCAATCGGCGATCTCATAACCGGAGCAGTCGTCGAAGAACAGGCCGCGATCAATCAGACGGTCGAACGCGTGCGGGAAATATATCCCGTGATAGAACGAAAGATCCGACATGGAAGCGAGGCCTATCTCGTCTTCCTGAGGACTGACCGGCGTCACGGGTATGCGGTCAATCCAGCGATGCTCTGGCAATGCGCGCTCCAACAACGGCCTGAGCGCACGGGCGATGCCGAACATGTCCCAAGGCAATCCCACAGCGACCGGCGGGACATAGCCGAACGTACCTAGGCTCATCATATTGTAGAGATGGGTCGTGCCGGAACGCCAATGACCCAGGATGAAAACTGGTGGCTCCATCTCTTCGATGGTCGGCAGATGTTTGGCGATCGCGATGCGTTCGATTGCCGACGCGGGCGCACGTGCCAAAGCAGCCGCCCAGATCCCTGCTGTCGCGAGTGGTTTGTCGCTACCTCCGCCCATGCGGAAGACCTGGATCAGGGTGCCAAGATCGGCCCCGCTCAGCGGATGCGGCATGTGCCGACCTGGAGAGGTATTCGTCCCGTCATGCCCGCGGAATAACGCTGCAGTCCGGAGGACGCAACCATGCCTGACTCAGGTTTCACTTTTCAGTGCAGATGGTTCGACGCGTGCGCGCCAGACCTTGCGCGGTGTGTAGCCGAAAGCGCAGTGCGCAAGACAGATCATGCAGATTTTTGATGATCGCCAGTTATGGGTGCGGCAACGGGCAACAGGTTGGACAGATCCGGACCAGACATCGGCGCCGCGAGGCCATCCCCTTGCATCAAGGAAATACCAAGCCCGGTGAGCCGCTGTTGCTGCGCATCGTCTTCAACGCCTTTTGCGATTATGTCGACCCCGATTCCACGGCCAAAACTGACGACGCCAGTCAGCATCATCCGCGTGTCATCTTCGGTATCCGGATCCGACAGGCCAGCAACCAGTGCGCGGCTGCACTTGATCCTTCGGGCACCCGTCTTCGTCACGTTCGCCAAAGAGCTAGATAGACTGCCGAAGTCATCCAGCGTTGTCTCAATTCCCAAGTCAGCGAAACGTTTGAGCGTCGCAAACACAACCTCGACACTCCGGCCCTCGCAGTTTTGCTCGCTGATTTCCAGAACAACGCGATCAGGCTGGATGTTGCAATCGTCCAGAATCCAGGAAACCTTGTCGACAACACCAGGCGCCACAAGCTGAACCCGGGTCATGTTGACATGCAGCACTGGCACCTGCAGCCCTTGTGACTGCCATGCCTTCAGCTCAAAACACGCAGCTTCCAGGACTTGCAGGCCGATCTCTTCAAACATGTTGTTGGTCTCTGCCGGGAGCAAGAACGCTTCCGGAAGCAGCAACCCGCGCTCTGGATGTTCCCAACGGGTCAACAATTCGATGCCGCAGATCGCGCCTGTCTCAACATCCACAACCGGCTGATACCAGGCCCGGAACTCCCCATCCAGCAGCGCTTCTCGGATCTCCCGGGACTGGCGGGTGCGTCGCTGGATCGTTTCGGCCATTTCTTCTGTGAAGATCACCCATCGATTGCGTCCGGCGGCCTTCGCCTCGCAAAGCGCCACATCCGCATCGGACAACAGGCGCCGTGCCTCCAACGAGCTCTCCGTTCCGAACACGAGCCGACCTCCGACACTCGCGCCCACATTGCAGTGTTCTTCTCCAAACCTGATCGGTTGCGCAAACTGACGCACCACGCGGTCACATAGCGTCGCCAGCACCTCAGCGTTTTCAACCCCATGCGCCACGATGATGAACTCGTCGCCGCCCAGACGCGCCAGCATGTCGGACCCTCGCAGCACACCCGACATGCGTTGCGTGGCTTCTTGCAGAACCTGATCTCCGGCAAGGTGGCCAAGTGTGTCGTTCACCAGCTTGAAGTGGTCGAGATCCACGTGGAGAAGTGCGACCGTTCGGTCTGGTTTCAGCCCTGCTAGAACAGCATCAAGGCTGGTCATAAGACCACGACGGTTGGGCAGGTCGGTAAGCGCATCGGTGATGGCAAGACGCTCGATCTCAGCCTGTGCGCTCAACTCATCCCGAATCTGCCGCCCCAACACCCGCAGCCGTTTCGCCGTGCGACCCACCATATCGCGGCGACCTTCGCCTGCCAGGGGCTCGTCCTTGCCAAAGCGCAACAAGCGTTGAAAGTCCCTTGGTAGCTGATGGAGATCAAGGATCAATCTGCGTTCGAAGTTGATACACACCGCCATCAGGACCAACCCGGTGATCACGATCACGCCGCCGGCCAGCAACGAGACAACTGTCACGACACTGGTGAGTCGGGCGACTTCTCCGTCAAGAATAACGTGCAGGATCACCGCTGCCGCAACGGCAACGGACGCCGCTCCGACCGTTGTAAGCACGCCCAGAAGCGCGTAAATTCCAAAACTTCTCTTCATCGGCAGGCGCAAACCCTCGTTCTGACAGGGTTTCTTCGCCCAAAAGACTTTCAATAGTCGTAACGTGCAGGATTTCGCTTCTCGTTTCGCGGAAAACTCCGGTACAGCCCTTGGCGCGAAGGGCCTGATATGGTTCTCTTGCGTTAAACCCGAAATATGGAGTGCAGGATGGCCCGGAAGCTCGAGCAGGACGCCAATTCTCATCCGTGGATGAGACGGCTGAACGCCGCGCGTGCGGCGAACCGGATCGATCGGCGGACATTTCTGGCCAATGCCACCGGACTTGGAATGTCGGCCAGCGCAGCACTCGCCTTTTACGGTATGAACCCCGGACAGGCAGTAGCGTCTGATGCCCAGAAGGGTGGAGCCTTGCGCATCGGCATGCGCATCCCGCCCTTTCGTGATCCTCGTCGCCTGGCCTGGACGGAGGCCTCGAACATCGTCCGCCAGTGCTCGGACTATCTTGTCCGCTGGAACAGCGATTTCACGTTCGAGGGTCGGTTGCTGACGCATTGGGATGTCAGCGACGATGCTCTGACCTACACGCTGCACTGTCGACCTGATGTGAGGTGGTCAAACGGCGATGTGTTTGGTGCTGATGATGTCATCTTCAACATGACGCGCTGGTGTGAGGCGGGAGTCGAGGACAACTCGATGGCGACCCGCATGTCGGCGCTGATGGATCCTGACAACGGTAGTGCACGGCCCGGCGCGATAGAGAAAATTGACGCGCTGACCGTGCGCCTGACATTGGCCCATCCAGATATCTCTCTGATCGCGGGGATGACCGACTATCCGGCTGCTATCCTGCATCGCAGCTATGAAGGCGGTGATGATCCTTTCACGGCACTGGCAGTCACTACCGGCCCGTTCGAGTTGATCGATTGGGTACCCGGTCTGCGGGCAGAGGTCCGGCAACGGGAGGGTCACACATGGTGGGATGGCACGCCGCATCTGGACGGCGTCATCTGGCGAGACCTTGGCACTGATCCGCGGCGCGCCAAGCAGGCATTTGTCGACGACGAGATCGACGCGACTTACGAGACCCAGGCCGCCTCGCTGAAGGACCTTCGGAAACTTGGCATCCCCAGCACCGACATTTCGACCGGCGCAACGATCGTGGCTCGGTTTCGCACAGACACCCCACCCTATGACGACCCGAAGGTCAGAGTCGCCGTGCAGCGCGCGGTCGACAATTCGATCGTTCTGCAGTTGGGACTGAACGGCTCTGGCGCCCCGGCAGAGAACCACCATGTCGGGCCGATGCATACCGAATATGTCGCCTTGCCGCGTCAAGGCCGCGACGTCGCGCAGACCACGCAACTGATGGCGGAGGCGGAAGCTACAGATCACGAGTTCGAGCTGTTCTCGGTCGATGATGACTGGCGGCGCACGACCACGGATGCAATTGCAGCGCAGATGCTGGATGCGGGCCTCAAGGTCAGGCGGACAATTGTGGCCGAGGAGACCTATGCCCCAGCGTGGATGGATTATCCCTTCTCGACAACCAACTGGAACGGTCGTCCACTGGGCGTGCAGGTACTGTCGCTCGCCTATCGCACGGGCGCTCCCTGGAACGAAACCCGGTTCAGCGACCCCGAGTTCGACCGGCTTCTGGACGAAGCCGTCGCGACGCCTGATGTGGACGAACGCCGCGATCTCATGGCCCGGTTGCAGGAAATTCTGCGGGATTCGGGCGTCATCGTCCAACCCTACTGGCGCAAGATCTACCGGAGCCACACGGACCGGGTGCACGGCTTCGAGATGCATCAGTCCTTTGAGCAGCATCTCGAGAAGGTCTGGGTCGAGCCGCGTTAGGGCACGCCGCCCCTGCGCAAAACAAAAGATCCAGACAAGATTGGGAATATGGATGAAAACATGTATTTTCAGATACATGCGTGGATATAACGCCAAAGAAACTCAGGGTTGACGGGCAACGAGAATGACCAAAACGATCCATGTACTGAACGGGCCAAACCTCAATCTGCTAGGGCTGCGAGAGCCTGAGATCTACGGCCACACGACGCTGGCCGATATCGAGGCCACGCTGAAATCTATTGCAGAATCAGCCGGTTACGGACTGATCTTTGGGCAATCAAATCATGAGGGCGGGCTGGTAGAACTGATCCAGAATGCCCGCCAAGCCTCTGGAATCATTATTAATCCCGCCGCTTATACTCACACCTCGATAGCGGTTTGTGACGCGCTGAAGATGGCAGAGGGCCCGGTGATCGAGCTGCATTTGTCTAACCCGCACGCTCGCGAAAGCTTCCGTCACCACTCCTATGTGTCGCCCGTCGCGACGGGGATTGTTGCGGGGTTCGGGGCGGCAGGATACGAGCACGCGATAGCAGCGATGTTACGCTTGTTGGACGCCTGACGCCGGGATCACCCCGGTATGGCAAGCGTATGTAGGGCAAATCGCTGGGTTAATGAGACCTTAACCGAGACGCACTCCGCTCTTGCCATCTATCAACAGTCCGTATCTTGCGCGCATGCTCTGAGTGACTTCCAGAACGCCGCACTTTCGACGCCATCCGATGCCCCGACGTATTGGCCAGCGTCCTTCAAGTGCTCCTGCCACCGCGTTATCCACCCTGCCCCTGCGATTCGAATCGCGGCAGACCAATCACGGAAGGTCATCTCCGCATCTCCCAGCTGTTGGTATGCTCGCCCCCGATTGTTCAAAGCCAAGATGAAATCTGAATCGTGCATGATCGCTGCATCGAAATCGCGAATGGCAGACACAAAGTCTTTCATATCGAAATAGACTAACCCTCGGTTGTTGAAGATGCCCACATCGTCCGCCCCGGATTGAATCGCACGATCAAAATCGGAAAGTGCTTCCTCAAAGCGGCCAAGCCTTCGCAACGAATTCCCACGGTTGTTCAAAGCCCGCGCATCGCCAGGCACAAACGAAAGCGCTGCGGTGTAGTCTTCTATCGCAAGCTCGTACTTCTTGAGACTTTTGTGCGCAATTCCTCGGTCAATCAGCGCTCCGACATAGGTTGGCCTGAGTGTCAGCGCACGATCATAGGACGAGATTGCCTCCTCAAACTTACCAAACTGCTTGAGCGCCAGACCCTTGTTGTAGTGGGTAGGTGCAAGTTCTGGGTTGAGTGCCAAAGCAATTTCATAGTCTTCAATCGCCAAGCTGTGCTTTCCCAAGTTGCCATATGCTGCTCCCCTGTTGTGATAGACACGTTCAAACTGGGATGGCTGCCAGGCTCCGGCCAGTAGCCCTGCTGTGCAAGTTTCAATGGCAATTTCTGGCTGCTCCATGTCGAAGCATGCGTCATAGTCATCTGCCACGGCAGGCAAAACCAGCCCGACACTCAACGCCCAGGCTGATACCGATATCCTGACCATCAATACCCCCACGCATGGAATATCATGTTCAAGACTGTGCCGGTTTTCACGCGCTCTTGCCAGCGTTAGGGTCATCGAGAAATGGTCAAAGCGCAAATATTAGGTTAGCAACACTGACCTTACCGCAATTGGGAGCTCTGCAAATGTTCCATGCATCCATGAAGTTCGGCCTGCCCGAGGAAGTCGAAGCGCTGCAGGACATGGTGCACCGGTTCGCGAAGGACCGGATCGCGCCCATGGCCGAAAAGATCGACCGGGACAATGCGTTCCCCAAGGAGCTTTGGCCCGAGATGGGCGAACTGGGTCTGCTTGGCGTCACTGTCCCCGAAGAACATGGCGGGGCGGGCATGGGGTATCTCGCCCATGCCATCTGTGTGGAAGAGCTGGCGCGGGCGTCGGCCTCTGTCTCGCTGTCCTACGGCGCGCACTCGAACCTCTGCGTGAACCAGATCAACCTGAACGGCACGCCCGAGCAGAAGGCGAAATACCTGCCGGGTCTGGTCTCGGGAGCCAATGTCGGTGCGCTGGCAATGTCAGAACCGGGCGCAGGGTCGGACGTGGTCTCGATGAAGCTGCGCGCCGAGAAGCGCAACGACCACTACCGCCTCAACGGCAACAAGTTCTGGATCACCAATGGGCCGGACGCAGATACGCTGGTGGTCTATGCCAAGACCGATCCCGATGCCGGGTCCAAGGGGATCACTGCGTTCCTGATCGAAAAGACGATGACCGGGTTCTCGACGGGGCCACATCTGGACAAACTGGGGATGCGCGGCTCCAACACGGCCGAGCTGATCTTCGAGGATTGCGAGGTGCCCTTCGAGAATGTCCTCGGCGAGGAAGGGCGCGGCGTGAAAGTGCTGATGTCCGGGCTGGACTACGAACGTGTGGTTCTCGCGGCCATCGGCATCGGGATCATGCATGCCTGTCTGGATGTGGTGATGCCGTACATGCGCGAGCGCAAGCAGTTCGGGCAGCCCATCGGCACGTTCCAGCTGATGCAGGGCAAGATCGCCGATATGTATACGGCGATGAACTCGGCGCGGGCCTATGTCTATGCAACCGCGGGGGCGTGTGATCGGGGGGAGGTGACACGCCAAGATGCGGCAGCGTGCTGTCTCTATGCGTCCGAGAAGGCGATGGAGCAGTCCGTACAGGCGGTACAGGCCATGGGCGGCGCGGGTTATCTGAACGACATGCCGACGGGGCGGTTGATGCGCGACGCCAAGCTGATGGCGATCGGCGCCGGCACGCAGGAGATCCGGCGCATGCTGATTGGGCGGGAGCTTTTCAATGCGGAAGCTTAGTATCACCACCCTCGCCCTGATCGCCCTGCCCGCCTATGCGGCGGAGGAACCCTATGGCTGGGATTTCTGTACGGCGCCGGAGAACGGCTTGTCGGTCAGCGCGTGCGTGGCTCATGTCCGCGCGGATTGCGCAGGGGCTGTGGACGCGCAAGCCTGTCTTGCCGGGCACTACGAAGGCTGGTTCGGCTATGATGCGAATGCGACGCTGGCAGACGCGGTCGACAAGGATGCAAGTGGCGGTCGGCTGACGCTGGACAGCCTCGCGGACGCAATTGGGCGGGCCACACCAAAGGAGGGTAAATGCGCCGAGACGGACGTGGACTGCCTTTTGGCTGACACGATCAAACGGGCGCTGGGCAATCATGCGCTGAGGCAGGCGGAGTAGCCTTCCGCACCGGCGATCGGGGTTATGGTACCCCGCCCCGATCCTCGATCAATGGAACAAGCGCGGCAGATCGCGTGGCGGCTTCGCCACAACCTGCATGAGATCACGCCAGATGATCTCGCCCGGATCACGGCGCTTGAGATCAAGGACAGGGATGCCCGCCTCGGTCAACAACCAGGCCATGTAGCGGGCGCGACTGACGGCCTCGACAGCCTCGGGACGGAACCAACAGATGCCATAGACACGCCCACGAAGCCCTGCGGAGCGATCCAGCTTCTCGGGCGCGTCCAAGTGTTCATTGAACCAGTCAACCTGATCGGTGATCTCAGTCCGGATCCAATCATCAGCAGGCACTTTCTCGTATTTCACTGCAATGGCCGGCTGAAAGAACCCGATCTCGGCGCCGGACCATTCGTCCAGCTCCGACGTGACAAATCGGATATACATGATGTCTTCCGCACAGGCTGGGCCCGCGCGCCTTCAAGCAACACAAAGAGAATGGGTGTGCGTCGCCGCGCCAGAGGCGGGCGGTCAGGCCCCGTGTGGGGGGCGGAAGGCTGCGAAACGCAGGAAGGCGAAAAACATCAGACGTCTCCTTGAACGCTGGCCGTCTACACTGCCCGTCACACGCGGCTCAACAGGCAATATCGGGCTCGCGTTCCTGTCGGGGCTTTGTGTAGGCTATCCGCAACAGGTCTGGAGCCCCGAGATGTTGCGATGTCTGAGCTTGCTGGGATTGCTCGCCCTGCCCGTCCATGCGGGTGAGGTGGTGAACGACGAACAGGTGGCTGCCTGTCTTGCGGATAACGACGGCCAGGTCGCGCGCTGCGCCGGCGTGATCGAGGCCCCCTGCGCCCATCACAAGGCGAACGGGCTGCTGCGCGCCTGCATGTTCCGCCTGCGAGAAAGATGGGAGCGGCAAGTGGCTATCGGTGAAGCGCCCGCTCCAACCGGCGAGGAATTGGCCGAAGCCTGCCCGCGCGAGGGAACCGAACCTGTCAGCGTCTCGATCAATCGCAACCGCTGCCGGATCGGTATTCTCGCGGCACGCTGGATCGCGGCGGGCGAAGGACGCGATCACCAATGAGACCGCTCCGGCTGTTGGTCCTACTGACCCTTGTGTCACTGGCAAGGCCTGCGCTGGCCCAGGATCAGGCTGCTGACATTGAGTCTCTGGAGGCCTGCGTGCTGGAAAGTGCGGTTAACGGGCACGAGGCGGATTGTGTGGGCCTTCTCTCCGAGGACTGCGAGTTAGCGAACACCAAGTACCCGACTTGCATTGACTACGAGCACAGCATCTGGACGACAATGCTGTGGGCCTTCTCCAACGATTATGGCGGTCCCGTATGGTAACCCGCGAACAACGCCTTGAGCAATATGAGCCTTTCAGAGTGCAGGGAGGCCAATGACCCAGCTTGCGAACGTGATCTGATGGGAAGACTGGTGATCCCAATTCTGATCGCCACCGAAGATGCGCAAGCAGAACCGCCCAGCGTCGAGCTACTGGTCTCCTGTGCGGCTCGAAGTGAACGCGGCGACCGGGAGTGCATATGGATCCCTCTATCACTCTGCCGGACGCATAAGGACGAAGAAGAACGCCGTCTTTGCCACTTTGGTCTGCTCACTCAGATAAGCACCGAAATCCGTGAACGCGTGCGCCTGATCGAGGCCGCCGGAGGTGAGGAGGCCCTCATGGCGCAAGGTCTGCTCATGGCGGCTTCTATGAGTGCCGGTGCTGTGTCTCTGATCTTGAGCCTGACACTCTCGAGTACACCTCGGACCATCATCAGAGTTGTGTAGCAGTCGCTTGGGCCAGTGTCCTGAACCAAGCGCGGGATTGGCCGGCGACCCGGCGTCAGATTATCGAGGCGAAGAAGAGACGCGAGGCTCAGTAACCCCGGAACCCCTGCACAACCCAGATCGCATAGCCATACTCGCGCCCTGCATGGGTCTGGAAGGTGCCAGTTTCAACTTCGGTTGCGGTCTCGAACTTGGCGGCAACATCTCGGGCGCTGGCGTCTGACATGGTCGCCAGCAGCATCAGCCGTTCGTCCCCGACATTCAGGTTCGAGACCAGTTCGTGGTGATTGTCCGGGATGCCGTCCGGGTTCCAGACCGCAATGCCTTCGAAGCCGAAGCCGCCAAGGAACATGCATTCGCTCAGCCGTCTACGGTCATTCGACAGCAACACCTCGACCGCGTGCTCGTCCATGGCGGCAAGCACAGGGCCACAGAACGGCTCGGCCAGGCGCATCTTCTTGAACGGGTCCGGGCCGCGTGGCAGCGTCTCCGAGTGGTTTGCCCAGGCCCAGGCAGCGCCATAAAGCGCCAGCGCACCCACCATGCCGACGGCGGCCTGAACCTGCAAGGCCCGCGTCCACTTGTTCATCAGCAGCCAGCGCGCGGCCAGCACCGACCCTGCCACATAGGCGGGCGCCGCCCAGTTCGGCTGTGCCCGCGTGTAAAACGCCAATACCGTGATCGCGATCAGCAGCGGGAATGTCTGCCATGCCAGCAGCCGCATACGCCAATCATCCAGCCAGTCATTGCGCTTCCAGAGCGCCGCCAGCATTGCGAGGAACCAGACAGGTCCGATCACGCCCAATTGCGCCCCAAGGAATTCAGCCAGCTTGCCCAGATTGTACCTGTCGCCCGGCGGGGCCGCGTCCTCGGCCACATGCGTGACCGTGTGGAAGGAGTTCGCCATTTGCCACCAGATGTTTGGCGCAAAGACCAGTGCGCCTGCGCCCAGAGCGATCGCTGTGCCGGTCCAGTTGCGTTCCCGCGCCGAGAGAAGCCCATAGCCCAATGCTGCCCCGGCAAACGCGAGCGCCGTGTATTTGGCCAGCATCGCCGCACCAATGGCAGCGCCCATCACCACCCACCACGCCTTGCCGCCGCCCTCGGCTGCACGCACCCATGCGTAAAGGCCCAGCGCCCAGCCTGCCATCATCACAGGATCCGTGGTCATGATCATCGCCGAGACAGTAACGCCCGGCGCTGCCGTGAACCCTGCCGCTGCCCAGAAGCCGATCTTTCCATCGAAAAGCCGCGCGCCCACGCCGTAGACAAACGCAGCTGTCAGAGTATGCGCCAGCACGACCCCAATGCGCAGCCAGAACGTCGTATCGCCGCCCAGTTGAGTAGCCAGCAATATCACCCAACCGACGAGCGGTGGCTTTGAAAAATGGCCCCAGGCAAGTTCGTGGCCATATGCCCAGTACTGGCCCTCGTCGAAGTGCACGGGCACCCAGCCCATCGCATTGATGCCGAGACGCAGCCCGGCGACGGCCAGGATCATCACAGCCACCCACAGGCCCCACGGGGTCGTGTCCTTGACAACTCTGGCCTTGCGGCTGCGTTTCCTGGGGGTGGTCTTGCGGGCCATCTCTGCTCCTGTTTTGCGGCCTCTTAACCGATGCGCAGGAGGCAACCAAGTGGGATCGGCCCTACCAAGTGCCATCTACCGGCGCTATGTCAGAGCCAAATGATAGGAGCCTTCCATGCGCAGCGATCAGAACCCGGACCAGACACCCACCCGCCTTCGGGACTATACGCCTCCGGGCTGGCTGGTGGAACATGTGAATCTGGTGTGCGATCTTGCGCCCTCCGCCACACGCGTGCGGACTGCGATCCGGTTTCGGCGCAATGGCGGCACGGATCTGGAACTGCACGGGCGCAAGCTGGTCCTCGTATCCGCGTCAGTAGACGGGCGCGACGTGACAGCGGATTGCGTTACCGACCGCGAGGGATTGCGTCTGGCAGGGCCTCTGCCCGACGAGTTCCTCTGGGAATGCGAGACCGAGATCGACCCCGAGAGCAATACCGAACTGGAGGGGCTTTACCTCTCGAAGGGGATGTTTTGCACCCAATGCGAAGCGGAGGGGTTTCGCAAGATCACCTTTTACCCGGACCGCCCGGACGTCATGGCCGTGTTCGATGTGCGCATCGAGGCTGACATCATCGACCAGCCAGTGCTGCTGTCGAACGGCAATCCGACCGCACAGGGCCGACTGGCGGGCGGGCGGCACTTTGCCGAATGGCATGACCCGCACCCCAAACCCGCCTATCTGTTCGCGCTGGTCGCAGGAAACCTCGTCAGCCATGATGACAGCTTCACCACGGCTTCAGGACGCCACGTGGACCTGAAGATCTGGGTCCGTCCGGGCGATGAAGCCAAGTGCGCCTATGCAATGGACGCGCTGATCCGGTCCATGCGCTGGGACGAGGAAGCCTATGGGCGCGAATACGACCTGGACCTGTTCCAGATCGTCGCCG